>NZ_JAKNJD010000012.1:0-238577 GCF_022132345.1 Butyricimonas sp. DFI.6.44
ATATAGGAAAAGAAAAAAAGAGGACTGCCAACATTTTATTGTTAGACAGTCCCATGAATTTTCAAAACAGAATGGCAGCACCGAAACTTACTTGATGTAATTCCGGACCTTTATTTTTCTCGAATAGAGGGGTTATTCCGTAGCGGGCCCATACGGCAAAGTGATTACCACCCATTTGTGCCATGAGGTCAAAATTGAAACGGGGCATATTCAGGTTTCCCCGGTTACTGATCGTTTTGCTTTTGTGAGGAAATTTATTCTCTGTAATTTTTACCTTGGTTTGTGTGATGAAATTGTATGAACCCACGACTCCCATGTTGAAATGGAAACGGCTTGTTTTATTGGACGGGGATTGAAATTCGAGCATTAACGGGATGTTTGCAGAGAGTACTCTCAATCTGCTGGAAGAGATGGATCCCTCGTCATAGGTGAAAGGTTCTATGATGCCTTTTTTGTTTTTATGGATAGCGATTTTGTTGTCGAACTCCATGTTTTGGAATTCGGCCCCGATGCCTGCCACGATACCAACAGTGTTTTTTTGTTTTTGTAGCCCGATGTTGATTTCAATGATGTTGAGAGCCACGGTGTAGGAGGTTTGTAGCTTTAGTTTCATGAAATCTTTGTTCTTGTAAGCGGAATAATCGCTTTTACCAAAGGTGATGAATCCACCGTAAATCCCTGCCACGTGTCCGTTGAAACGGACTTTCTCTTCTTTCTCATTTTTGAAGACACTGTCTTGACGGACGTTGGATGCCGATGTGGACGAGTTGGCATCCTGAGCCTTCAAGCCGTTTATGCCGAAAAGGCATATAAACAGCGCTAATAGTGTTGTTTTCATCTCTTTATATATATTTATATAACGTATAAGTTCCGATCTTTAGAACGGGCGAACCGTTGGTCGAATGGAGGGTACTTTTTGGAGTATCCCGGAAGTAATAGTTTTTACGTCACAACGTATGAAATGTTGTGACACAGTGATTTAAAAAGGTGAAAAACAACTCAATAAAGATTATTAATTCTGTGATTTAATGATAACTCTAAATTTTAACTTTAAACGCTCTTAGAAGTTTACCCCGAACCCGATAACATACGGGTGTAAATCAGGAGCTTTGCCTGATTTCATCATACGGTTGAGGGTATAGCTGCCCCACAGTGCCAGTTTGTCGTATCCTACACGGGCAACAACGTCTGCTTTTACCGGGTTCATGCTGTAATTTCCCGCTTTTTTGTAGCGACGTTTGTCCCCGTTCTCGTTTTTGTACACGACTTTGGTTTTCGTGTGTAATCTTAACCCGCCCATGATTCCGGCTCCCACGTATGCCCGGCGGTGATTTTTCGCGGGGAATTGCCATTCACAGATCAAGGGAACGGTGAGATAAAGGTTTTTCAATGAACTCTTCTTTACATGATCTATTTCCAACGGATATATTTTCCCGTTTTCTCCCCGTTGAATACTGTTTTTGTGCTCGAAACGGAAGCGTTGGTATTCTAATCCCAGTCCGGTAACAAGCCCGAAATTATTCAATTTATTCAGACGCATACTGTATTGGAACATGTTGAATTGCATTACCAGTGAATTCTTGCGTTGCAAGTCCATGAATGGAGAGCCGCCCGGAACAATATCATAATCCCCGAAATCGGCAAATCCAAGATTAAATCCGCTCCAGTGTCCCCGGAACCGTGGATTTTGGCTCCGTTGGTATATGTGTCGGTGGATGGGATCGCTTAATATTTCCGATTTCTTGACTTGTCTGCTTGTTTCTCTATCCTGCAAGTGTATTTCTTTGACGTCACGTCTTAGAGTGTCGCTCGTGCCTGTCCCGTGGTCCCGCGCCATAACGGGAATCGACAGCAATAATGCCAAGGGAATGATAATACTTTTCATGGTGATTTATTTTTTGTTGGTTGTGTTTCTTATTTATTGGAGTTGTCCAAAAAAGTAATAGAATTGAAGAATTTATTTTTCTGCGGGATGAGTTCTTCCAAGTCTTTCGTATTCGCACCTATAGATACTTGATACATACAATTATCTCTGAAAATAAATCTTTTATAGTACGTCATCTCTTCAAGCTCTTTCATTATCGTGTAGGTAATCTCCCATATCTCGACATTTTTTGACGGTATACGCTTCTCGCTGGTGAGTTTAGCGGTCGGCATTGAAACTGATTCTTTCTTCATGGCGAGATATAGCTGGTTGACCGTGTAAGCATCAAGGATACCTTTTTCTTTCGTCAATTGCGTGCATACAACCCCGAAAACACAGGTTACGTTTTTCGTTTGGTATATCCATGAACGGATGTCATTCACGTCTTTTTTCAGACGTTCGCCCCGGCTAGGGAAAAGGAACGTGATTTGGTAGTCGCCTCTTATTTTTACCCATTCCTCTTTCTGTGGGGCGAAAGTTGCAAGTAATCCGATAAGAATAAATTTTATTATAGCCATATCCGTGCTGTTTATTTCGTGTGTTAAAGATAGAAATTATTATTTTTGTGGCAAAACTTATTTGATTGAAGATGATAGTCGGAGGAAAAGACGTAGGTGAGCGGCCGTTGATTTTGGCGCCGATGGAAGAGGTTACAAATCCCCCTTTCCGGAAATTCTGTAAGCGATACGGGGCGGATTGGCTCTACTCGGAATTTGTATCGGCGGATGCGTTGGTGCGTTCCATAAACAAGACCGTGAAGAAGTTGACGATAGAGGAGTCCGAACGTCCGGTAACCATTCAGATATACGGTCGCTTTATTGATTCGATGGTCGAGGCGGCAAAGATTGTTGAAGAAGTGCAGCCTGATTTTATAGATATAAATTTTGGGTGTCCCGTGAAAAGGGTTGCCGCGAAAGGGGCGGGAGCAGGAATGCTTCGGGATGTACCTTTAATGGTGGAAATGGCAAAGCAGATCGTGCAGGCCGTGAAGATCCCCGTTACGGCAAAGACTCGTTTGGGTTGGGATTGCGAGAATATTATCATTGACGATGTGGCAGAACGATTGCAGGATGTCGGGATTAGTGCTTTGGCTATTCACGGGCGCACCCGTTCCCAGATGTACAAGGGTGAGGCAGATTGGGAGCCTATCGCCGGAGTGAAGCGAAATCCCCGGATAAAGATCCCGATCATCGGAAACGGTGATATCGACACCCCGGAAAAGGTAAAAGAAGCTTTCGAGCGTTACGGTGTGGACGGGGTAATGATCGGGCGTGCCACGATCGGTAAGCCGTGGATATTTCAACAGATTAAACATTATATGAAGACGGGGGAGATTCTACCCGAATTGCCCCTGCACGAACAAATAGAGATTATCAAGGAACAAATACTGTTATCCCAAGAATGGTTGGATGAAGTGCGGGGATTATTCCACATGCGTCGGCACATGGCTTGTATGTTCAAAGGATTGCCCCATTTCCGTGATTTGCGGATTCAAATGCTGCAAGCCCCGACCATAGAAACGTTGTGGGAAGTGTTTGATAAGATTGAGGAGCGATACAAGGGAGAGGGGCTATAAAACCCCTCTATACAATCATATAAATTACTGCTGCCACAAGTGAGCCGGCTAATGGCCCTAAGATAGGAATCCACGCGTAATCCCATTGACTGCTTCCTTTTCCCGGAATCGGGAGGATGGCATGCATTACACGGGGTGCGAAATCTCGGGCGGGATTGATGGCATATCCGGTGACTCCGCCTAAAGAAAGTCCGATTACCCATACGATGAAGGATACGGGAATTGCACCGACCGAACCCAATCCGATAGGGGTAGTTGTATCGACATCGGCTATCAGTTCAGCCCCGGTAATATAGAATACCGAGAACATCAATACGAAGGTGGCGATAAGCTCACCCCCGAAGTTTACCACGTTATGTCGGATTTCGGGAGCCGTGCAGAATACACCGAGTTTTGCCCCGGGGTCGTCCGTGACCTTAAAGTGGTCATGGTAGACAATCCAGACGAGGAACGCACCCATGGCGGCACCCAGCATTTGAGCGATCACGTAAGAAGGTACACTTGCCCACGGGAATTTTTCCGCGATGGCGAAACCTATTGTAATGGCGGGATTCAAGTGGGCCCCGCTATATGGACCGGCGATGACGACTCCTGCAAAAACAGCAAGTGCCCATGCCGTGGTGATGGTAATCCAACCACCTTGAAATCCTTTGGTCTTTTTTAGCACGACGTTGGCTACTACGCCGTCACCCAAGAGGATCATCGTCATTGTTCCGAGTAGCTCTGCTATAAATGGTGACATGGAGAATTTAAGATTTATGATTTAAGATTTATGATTTAAGATTACTGTTTTACAGTTCTTCCCAGTTACGGGCTCTTTCGATAGCTTTATGCCACATGTGAAGGAGTTTGTCGACCTCTTCTTCTGTCGCAACAGGGGAGAACTCCTTGTTGATGTTCCATTGTTTGCGCAGCTCTTCAGTGTCACGCCAGAACCCGATAGCCAATCCGGCGAGATAAGCCGCACCGAGAGCTGTTGTTTCCAGTATCTGGGGGCGAACCACGTGTGTTCTGTTAATGTCACTTTGGAATTGCATCAGGAAATTGTTGGCAACAGCACCTCCGTCTACCCGTAATTCGAGAGATTGGCGGTGAGTGTCATGCTCCATGGCTTTTAAAATATCGTACACTTGGAATGCAATTCCTTCCAGTGTTGCCCGGGCAATATGTGCGGGAGTTGTTCCTCGTGTGATTCCGAGAATGGCACCTCTGGCGTATTGATCCCAGTAAGGGGCACCCATTCCCGTGAGAGCGGGAACAAAATAAACTCCCCCGTTATCTTGAACGGATGTCGCGAGAGCCTCACTTTCCGAGGCAGTCCTGAGCAGTTGCATCCCGTCCCGTAGCCATTGGATGGCTGCTCCCCCCACGAATACACTTCCTTCCAAGGCGTAAGTAACGGAGTCACCGATTTTCCACGCGATGGTGCTTAACAGATTGTTTTCCGATTTTACGACTTCGCTTCCGGTATTCATGACCATAAAACATCCGGTACCGTATGTCGTTTTCGTCATTCCCGGTTCAAGGCAGAGTTGCCCGAAGAGGGCGGACTGTTGGTCGCCGGCTATTCCGGAGATCGGGATTTTCGTCGAGAACAAAGTTGTACTGGTTTCCGAATAGACTTCGCTGCTGCTTTTTACTTCCGGAAGTATAGCTTCGGGAATGTCGAAAAGTTCCAGTAACTCTTTATCCCATTGCAACGTGTGAATATTGAACAGCATCGTGCGGGAAGCATTGCTGACATCCGTCACGTGTACCCGTCCGTGCGTGAACTTCCACACGAGCCAACTGTCTACCGTACCGAAACACAACTTTCCTTTTTCAGCCCGTTCACGTACACCTTCGACATTATCGAGAATCCATTTGATTTTTGTGGCGGAGAAATAAGCATCAATCAGTAATCCCGTTTTCTCCCGGATCATTTCAGTATATCCGTTTTCTTGCAATTCCCGGCAGATATCGGCAGTACGCCTGTCTTGCCATACGATGGCGCGATAGACGGGCATAGAGGTTTCCCTGTCCCAAATGATCGTGGTTTCACGTTGGTTTGTGATACCTATACAAGCCACGTCCAGTCCCGTGAGGTCTGCTTTGGCGATAACTTCGGCGGCCACGGAGGATTGCGTGTACCAGATTTCGCTAGGATCGTGTTCCACCCAACCCGGGTGAGGGAAGTGTTGTTCGATTGGTTTCTGTGACATGGCAACAATATTTCCGTCATGGTTGAAAAGCACGGCGCGGGAGGAGGTTGTCCCTTGGTCTAGTGCAAGTACGTATTTCGCTGTCTTCATGATAATGTAATATTATATGTTTTTCATTTGTTGTGACAATAAATGCTATATTTCTTACGTAATTTTTAAAATTCGGTTACATTTATAAAAATGAATAGTCGTTTAACCGGAAACATTCCCGATATTGAATTTAAATATGGATTTGCAAGTATCTTTTATTTTGTAAGAAGTTTAAGGGGGGAAACCGTTTTTTTCGTATATTCGAAGTTGCAAACTGTAAATTAAGCTTATGAAAACAATTGTATTAATACTTGCGGTTATTTTTTCCGCGGGTGCTTTAAATGCAGAGAAAATGGAAAAAGCAAAGAATTCAGGAAATGTAGTGATCTTGTTGGCTCACCCGAATTTCAAGGAGTCACAGGCGAATAAGGCATTGATTGATGCCGTGAAAGATATTCCGGGAGTGGTAATTCTGGATTTGTACGCCAAGCCTTTTGACGCCGAGGCGCACAAGAAAATTTTATCGGAGGCGAAAGCGGTTGTGTTTCAATTCCCGTTTTATTGGGCGAGTGCGCCTTCACAGTTGAAAAAGTGGTTGGATGAGATTTTCACGCCCTTGGCACAAACCGAGGTGGTGAAAGGGAAACCGTTAATGGTGGCCACGACAACGGGTTCGGAATACGAGGCGTATCGTTCCGGAGGCAGGAATCATTTTACGATGGACGAGTTATTGCGTCCTTACCAGTTGACGGCTAATCATTCGGGTATGGTCTGGCAAACGCCTCACGTGGTTTATGGCGTGGCGACACCTGCCGGAGCCGGGAACGTGAAAGAAGGTGCAAAGGCTTATCGTCAGCGGATAGAAGCGTTATTGAAAAAATAAATGAAGAAAAAAATGAAGAAATTTAATACCTTTTACGTTCTGCTTGCCGTAGTATTGGTGATTGTATTTTTAAAAACATCATGTATGGGAGATGCGAAACAACAAGATGATCCGGTTTTGAAGACCAAGGCTGTTTTGGAAAATATCGCGGCACGCAAGAGTGTACGCAAGTATTTAAAGAAAGAAGTAGAGGAAGAGAAGATTACCGCTATGTTGAAGGCGGGAATGGCTGCACCTTCCGGGATGGACAGACGTCCGTGGGAATTTGTCGTGGTAACCGATCGGGCAGCGCTTGATTCGATGGCTGCAAGTCTGCCTTATGCCAAAATGTTGGCACAAGCACCGATGGCTATTGTCGTTTGTGGTGATTCTACCCGTTCTTCTTATTGGTACGTGGACTGTTCGGCAGTAACGCAGAATATTCTCTTGGCTGCTGAGGCTCTCGGGTTGGGAGCCGTATGGACGGCGGCTTATCCTTACGAGGATCGCATCGGGGTTGTCCGGAAATACACGGCTATGCCCGAACAATTTGTGCCGCTTTGTATCATTCCTGTCGGTTATCCCGATGGTCCGCAAAAAGCGAAAGATAAATACGATGAAAGTAAAATTCATCGGAATAAATTCTAAAGATAAAGGCTCGGTTAAATCGAGCCTTTATCTTTAGAACAGTAACAGGCTAAAAGCCATAAGCCCCATTCCGGCAACGAGTCCGTAAATAGACAAATGATGTGCGCCGTATTCTTTGGCGGTAGGGAGAAGTTCGTCAAGAGAGATGAATACCATGATGCCTGCTACAAGGGCAAACAGAACGCCAAGGACAACGGCATTAATCCCGATGAAGAAATAGATTAGAACGAAGCCGATAATAGCTCCGAGGGGCTCGGACAAGCCGGAAAGAAAAGACAGTTTGAATGCTTTTTTTCGGTTGCCCGTGGCAAAGAATATGGGAACCGATACGGCAATCCCTTCCGGGATATTGTGAATGGCGATAGCGAATGCGATCGGGTATGCTATTTCCGGGTTAGACAGTCCGGCAATAAAAGTAGCCAGACCTTCCGGGAAGTTGTGGATACTGATGGCGAGAGCCGAGAATATCCCCATGCGCATTAATTTCTTGTCATGAGGTTGTTGCGCCATGCTCTCGACGGATTTTACCTCGTGCGGGTTCTCGTAGGAAGGAATCAATTTGTCGATAACGGCAATAAGTCCCATGCCGCAAAAGAAAGCGATAGCCGTGATAATATCGGCAATCTTGCCGTCGTACACTTCCTCGATGGATTCTTTAGCGGTAGGAAACAACTCCACGAAAGAGACGTATATCATCACTCCTGCGCTGAATCCCAGCGAGAGGGACAGGAATTTTTTGTTCGTTTTTTTCGTCAGAAAAGCAATGGCACTACCAATTCCGGTCGATAGTCCGGCAAATAAAGTTAGCGTGAAAGCCAGCAACACGTTATTCCAAGAGATATCCATGCGTTTCGGTATTAAAAACTAAAAGTTAGAAAGGGTCAGTGTGATCTTTTCCAACTTTTAGTTTTTGGTTTTTGTTTAATAGAGTTATCGCAATATATCTATAATACGGTGAAGTCGTGTTAAAGTTTCTTCTTTCCCTAAAATTTCAATAATGTCAAATAAATGAGGACCATCAGCGGCACCGATAATAGCCAATCGGAACGGACTCATAACCTTACCGAAACCCATTTCTTTTGCCGTAACCCATTCCCTCACGGCTTCTTCCGTGTTGGGGGAGGTAAAGTCTTGTACGTTTTCCAGTACTCCGACTAGCTCTTGCATCAGCGCGGGTGTTCCTTCTTTCCAGAATTTTTTCACCCCTTTTTCGTCATAACTTTGCGGGGCTTTGTAGAAATACTGTGACGAATTGTAAATATCTGCCACGAAGTTTGCTCTTTCTTTCAGTAAATGGCAAATCTTCTCCAGTTTCTTCATATCGTAAGAAATACCGTCCTTTGCAAGTAATTCATTTAATATGACAGCCAAATCGGCATCGCTCTTTTCCACGAGGTACTTGTGATTAAACCATTTTGCCTTATCCGGGTTGAAGCGGGCGCCTGATTTATTTACGCGTTCCAGCGTGAACTGCTCGCACAATTCGGACAGAGAAAATATCTCTTGCTCCGTGCCGGGATTCCAGCCCAATAGGGCAAGCATATTGATAAAGGCATCGGGCAGATAACCGTCTTCCTTGTAGCCGTGCCATTTTTCACCGGTTTCCGGATCGGTAAATTCCATGGGGAACACAGGGAAGCCCATTTTGTTACCGTCACGTTTGCTGAGTTTCCCGTTGCCGACGGGTTTCAGTATCAACGGCAGATGCGCAAACTCCGGCATGGTATCTTCCCAACCGAAAGCCCGGTACAGGAGTACGTGTAGCGGGAGGGAGGGTAACCATTCTTCACCGCGGATCACGTGCGAAATCTTCATCAGATGATCGTCCACGATGTTTGCCAAATGGTACGTGGGCATTCCGTCTGCTTTAAACAGTACTTTGTCGTCCAGAAGAGAGGTATTGAAATGTACTTCTCCCCGGATAATATCGTGTAATAGCAAATCTTCGTTTTCCGGCATCTTGAAGCGAATCACGTAATTTGCACCGCTATCCAAAAGGGTTTTTACTTCGTCCGCGCTCATGTTGAGTGAATTCTTCATGTGCTTGCGGGTGGCGGCATTATACATGAATGTTTCCCCTTTTGCCTCATGTGCTGCACGTTGCGCGTTCAACTCGTCGGCACTGTCGAACGAATAGTACGCGTTGCCCGACTCCACGAGTTGGAGGGCATATTGTTTGTAAAGCGGTTTACGCTCGCTTTGGCGATAAGGTCCATATTCTCCCCCTGCACCTACACCCTCGTCCACGGTCAATCCGCACCATTTCAATGATTCGATGATGTATTCTTCGGCTCCCGGTACGTAGCGGGTTTGGTCAGTATCCTCGATTCTTAACAGGAAATCACCCCCGTTATGGCGGGCAAAAAGGTAATTAAAGAGGGCTGTTCTTACACCACCCAAGTGAAGGGCTCCGGTGGGGCTGGGAGCAAATCTTACTCTGACTTTTCTATCGGAAATCATATCTTTAATATTATAATAGCTCGTTTTCTCCTTCTTGTTCTTTTTTTTCTTCTTTTTCCCGTTCGATGAGTTGTGTCAGAAGGTTTTTGGCATAGGTAATCGCGTAACGTTCGGCTTCCTTTTTGGATGGGATGCCGCTCTTGATAGGCTCTGCATAGCTAAAAGGCTTATCAGGACCTTCCGTGAGAACGTAAAGAGTAAAATTACTATGTTGATTGCGGCTTTTACTGGTCAACCCGAACCACATTTCCACCGAGCGGTCTTTGAGATGTATATTGCGTTTGAACTTGTACATTACATGTTATTTCTCGGGGTATTCTTGAAATTGATGACTCCGACGGCAACAGCGAGTGCTGCCATGGCGCCCACGTTCACGTACACGGCAGTACGACTATTTTGCGGGGCAAAAAGACTAATCGTACTGGATATCATAATAAGGAATGCTGCTAGTATCAGCAAATATCTGGCTATTCGCATATATGTCTTTCTAAAGCGTTTTTAACCGGGTTAGCGTAGATTTCAAGGAAAATGTTGTTCAGCACGGAACGGTTTCCCTCGAGTTTATCCAACTTTTCAGTCATCACGCGGATGAAATTATCTTTTTCCTTCTCGCTGTATTTGGAGGTGAACTTGTTCGTGCCGTGAAGTAAGTCGTAAGCGACGTAATTATTCTCCCACAATTTGAAGTTACCTTGTATTCTGGAATCAATAAGCGTTGCCAGTTCAGCGATACGGTCGCCGTTATTGTCCTTGGCGTCAATTTCTTCCAGTTCATGGTCAATCGGGGGGGTGATGGCAAAATGCACCCGTCCCTTGTATCCGGACAGACCTTGTTGCATACTTCTCATATCCGCGGCAGGAGTCTTGATATATTCACCGACAGTCTTTTGATATAATTCGTCGGTTTTCAGATCATCACAAGGTTCCCACTCGTAGGAGATGGATACAGGCACAACCCGTAATTCACGGAAATTCTCCACGAAACCTTTCGGACCACTCATGCGGAACATTTTCAGCAAACTGTGTTGCGTGCGGTCATCCCCGTTTTTGGTTCTTCCTTCTTTTTGAGCAATCCACACGGAATCCTCATTCTCGTGAATGACGTCACGCAAATAATGAGAACGCATATTCGCACTGGTAATCATGTCACGCACGGGAAGTCCCCGCTCTATGATAAAGCAGGCATCCAGCTTCACGAGATCGGTCACCCATTTGTTGATTAACAAGTTGCTGCCGATAGCCGCTTCGCAATAGTGGCACCCCCGCTCTGATAGCAACACGTTGAGTATTGCCGAGTCGAGGATAATATCCCGATGATTTGAAACGAAGAGATAACTTTTACCCGGTTCGATATATTCTAACCCCGTTGCTGTCACCCCGTCGGTCGTTCCTGCTATCAAACGCTTCATCGTGGGACCGAAAAAACGTTCCTGAAACTCTTTTCTGGTAGTGATACCTTTCAGTTGCTCTTGTATTTTAGTCTTATCAATCCTTGTCATTTGGGAAAAAAGTGCCAAAAACTCTTCTGCTTGGCTCAGTCGCTCCACGGCGGCTGGAATCTCTTCCCCCATGTAGGGTCTGATACTATTAAATTGGGAATCCGATGTCATGTCGTAATTTTAAAATTAGAAATCACGTGGCAAATATAGATAAAATGTTTTATAAAAGTGTGTCTGATAAGCTTATATTCGGTCTAAATGAGTGAAACGCCTTATTTTCTGTAAAGTTATGGTCGAAAAATGAGTCTTTAAAGTCGTTTTGCCGGATGCAGTTTATGAAGTCTGTAAGGTCCATAAAGTCTATAAGGTCTGTAAGGTCACAGAACAAGGGTCTAAGGACCTTTGACTTTATAGACTTTACAGACCTTATGAACTAGAAGGTGTGCCAAAGCACGCCTTGCTTATTTTCTACCGGGATAAACTTCAAGAGCCTTTGCCAATGTTTCCATGGCACCCTTGAGGTCTTCAATCTTCAACACGTAAGCAATTCTTACCTCGTCTTTACCGAGTCCCGGGGTAGAGTAGAATCCGCTCGCGGGAGCTACCATAACGGTTTGCTTGTTGTACTCGAAATCCTCGAGCAACCATTGTGCGAATTTGTCTGCATCGTCAACGGGTAATTTTACCACGGCATAGAAAGCTCCTCTCGGTTTCGGGCAAATAACTCCCGGCATTTTATTGAGGGCTTCAACCATGAAATCACGTCTTTCGATGTATTCGTTATACACGCTTTCAAAATATTCGGCGGGGGTATCAAGTGATGCTTCGGCAACAATCTGACCGATTGCCGGGGCGCACAAACGAGCCATACCGAATTTCAAGGCAGCCGTCATAACCTCTTTGTTGCGGGTAACCAAAGCACCCACGCGAAGACCGCACTCGCTGTATCTCTTGGAAACAGAATCCAACAGGATCACGTTCTGTTCGATGCCTTGCAATTGCATCGTGGAGAAATGTTTGTATCCGTCATAGCAGAATTCACGATACACCTCGTCAGCGTACAGGTAAAGATCATGTTTCTTCACGATGGTAGCAAGTTGTTCCAGTTCTTCCTTGGAATACAAGTATCCCGTCGGGTTATTCGGGTTCACTATCACGATACCTTTCGTGCGGGGAGTAATTACTTTCTCGATCTCTGCAATCGGGGGCAAAGCGAAGTTTGTTTCGATAGAAGAGGTAACCGTCTTCACCTTTACGCCGCACATAAGAGCAAAAGCGTTATAATTGGCGTAGAACGGTTCGGGGATAATCACCTCGTCACCCGGGTTCAACGTGGACATGAAAGCTATCGTGATAGCTTCGGAACCTCCGGTAGTTATCATGATATTCGTTTCGTCGATATTGATACCAATATTCTGGTAATATTTGGCTAATTTTTTTCTGTAGGAAAGATTTCCGGCAGAATGGGTATATTCAATCACCTTCTCGTTACAGTGTTTTAAAGCTTCCAAAGCGACCTCCGGGGTTTGAATATCCGGTTGACCGATATTCAAGTGGTACACTTTAATCCCTCTTTCTTTTGCTTTATCCGCGAACGGAACCAATTTGCGAATCGGCGAAGAAGGCATCGCCATCCCTTTTTCTGAAATCTGTGGCATAAGTTATTCGAGTTTAAATTTATCTTGCACAAAGATAGACATATTGAATGATTTTAAATCAATCAGCCAATCTTTTTAATTTATCATGATCTAATAATTTTATTTTCCTTCCTTTAGCTTCTACCAGTCCCTCGTTCTTCAAATCGGAGAGCAGTCGGATCAGTGTTTCGGTAGCGGTTCCCACGAAATTACTCAAGTCTTCGCGGGTGATATTCAGTCGTAAAGTCCCGTCTTCTTCAACACCGAAATCGGAAGCGATAAGCAAGAGTATTTCTGCCAGCCGGGCTTTTACCGATTTTTGAGCGATATCACGGATATGACGATTAGCTTCTTCCAGTTCCTTGCAGGCGATTTGCATCATTTCATAAGCGAAATCCGAACTGTGTTTCATCATGTGTGTCAACGATGTATAAGAGATATAACACAATATACAGTCGGATAAAGTTTCCACCGAGGTACAAGCTAATTCATTACGGATGACAGAACGAAATCCGAACATTTCGCTCTCTTTCCCGAAACGAATAATTTGCTCTTTTCCGGTAATTCCGGTTTGGAAGATTTTCACGACACCTGAAAAAAGAAAATAACATCCTTTAATGCGAGAACCTTCTTTATAGATGTATTCGCCTTTTTTATAGAATTTTACCGTGTCATCCGTGAATAATGTTTCGAGGTACTCGTCAGGCACACCTTTGAATGTTAGCTTGAATTTGCTAATACATTCCGATAATTTTGGTATTGGAGCCTCTTCTTTCATGCTTTCCTTTTATATCGAACAAATTGCCCGGAATATAGATTCGCAATCATAACCACATTCACGGTATAACTGTTGTTGTGTACCGTGTTCCACGAACTGATCCGGAACACCCAAGCGCACAACCTTGGCGGAATACCCGTGATCAGACATAAATTCAAGCACGGCACTACCCAGTCCGCCCACGATTGTTCCGTCCTCTAAGGTAATGATTTTTTTGAATTTATGAAATATTGAATGGAGTAATTTTTCATCCAGAGGTTTGAGGAATCGCATATCATAGAAGGCAACCGAACGCCCCGTTCCCTTTTCAATAGCTTTGAGAGCCTCGTTCCCGATAGCTCCGATGGATACGATGGCAACATCCTCGCCTTCAATAATACAACGTCCTTGCCCGATAGGCAATTCCTTGAACGGGGTACGCCACTTGACCATTGTCCCGTTACCTCGCGGGTAGCGAATGGAGAAAGGTCCTTTGTCCGGCAATTGAGCCGTGTACATCATATCGCGTAATTCTTCCTCGTTGAGGGGAGAGGCTATTGTCAGGTTCGGGATGCAACGGAAGCTGGCAAGGTCAAAAACGCCGTGGTGTGTAGCCCCGTCAGCCCCGACCAATCCTCCCCGGTCAAGACAGAAAACGACGTTGAGTTTTTGCAATGCCACGTCGTGTATTACTTGATCGTATGCTCGTTGCATGAAAGAAGAATAGATATTACAGAAAGGCACGTACCCCTGTGCCGCCAATCCTGCCGAGAACGTAACGGCGTGTTGTTCGGCGATGCCGACATCAAAACAGCGATCGGGCATCTCTTTCATCATGATATTTAACGAGCAACCCGATGGCATGGCGGGAGTAATTCCCACGATTTTGGGATTGGTATGAGCCAATTCCAGTATGGTATGACCGAAAACATCCTGGAATTTGGGCGGGGTATTTTCCTTGCATTCTTTGATGATTTCCCCGGTTTCTTTATTGAATTTCCCCGGTGCGTGCCAAGTCGTTTGGTCTATCTCGGCTTGTTTGAACCCTTTCCCCTTGACTGTGATACAGTGGAGAAGTTTAGGGCCTTTGATTTGTTTCAGATCACGGAGAACCTTGACCAAGTGGTTGACATCATGCCCGTCCACGGGGCCGAAATACCGGAATCCCAGAGCCTCGAACAAGTTGCTCTGGCGTAGCATCAATGATTTGACGCTATTATCTATTTTCTGGATGAAGTTTCGGGCTCCCGGGCTGATTTTATTGATGCGCCCGAGAATATTCCAGATATCTTCTTTCAGTTTGTTATATGTTTTGGAAGTCGTGATATCGAGAAGGTATTCATTCATTCCGCCCACGTTGGGGTCAATTGCCATGTTGTTGTCGTTGAGAATAACCAGCAGGTTGGCATTATTAATACCCGCGTTATTCAATCCCTCGAAAGCCAGTCCCCCGGTCATCGCCCCGTCTCCGATAATTGCCACCGATAGGCGGTCTTCCTCCCCGTTCATTTTTGCCGCCACGGCCATTCCCAGCGCGGCGGAAATCGAGGTCGAGGAGTGTCCCGTCCCGAAAGCGTCATATTCGCTTTCGCTTCTTTTGGGAAACCCGCTGAGTCCCTTGTACTGCCGGTTCGTGCAGAAGTTGTCCCTTCGCCCGGTAAGTATCTTGTGGGGGTAAGCTTGATGTCCCACGTCCCACACGATATTATCGTACGGGGTATCGAACACGTAGTGCAATGCCACGGTAAGCTCGACAACCCCCAATCCGGCCCCGAAATGTCCGGGGTGTTCCGAACACTCGTCAATGATTTTCTCGCGTAATTCCCGACACAATTGAATCAGGTCGTCTTCCGGCACCTTCTTCAAATCATCGGGAGAGTTTATCGTATCTAATATTCTTTTTTCTTCGTTCATAATTAGCCATTGAAAAAAGTCTGAAGGTTTTCTCCCTTCATTTCCAATTTTTCAATTTTCAATTTTCAATTATTAATACACGATTGTTCCGATATTTTCGCCCGAAATGACTTTTTTCAAGTTACCCGGTTGGTCCATGTTGAAAACGATAATTGGTAAATGATTTTCTTTGCACATGGTCGTTGCCGTCAGGTCCATCACCTTTAGTCCCCGGTTGTATATCTCGTCATAGGTAATTTTGTCGAATTTGGTTGCTGTCGGGTCTTTCTCCGGGTCGGCAGTATAAATACCGTCCACGCGGGTACCTTTGAACATGGCATCCGCCTCTATCTCGATGGCACGCAGGCTGCTCGCCGTGTCGGTCGTGAAATACGGGTTACCCGTTCCGGCACTCATAATAGTGACATACCCTTCTTTCAAATATTCCATGGCTTTTGCTTTCGAGTAGAATTCCCCGATAGGTTCCATGCGGATAGCCGTGAGTACTTTGTTTTTACATCCCTCGTTGTCTAAAGCCGAACTTAAAGCTAGGCTGTTAATCACGGTTGCCAACATACCCATGCTGTCGCCTTTTACCCGGTCGAACCCCTTATTTGTACCACTCAGTCCCCTGAAAATATTGCCGCCACCGATAACAATCCCCACTTGGACTCCCATTTTTGCAATTTCATGTATTTGACGGGCGTAACTCTCCAAACACGTGGTATCGATACCATATTTTTGACCACCCATTAAAGATTCGCCGCTGAGTTTTAACAAAATTCGGTTATATTGCATATCTTTGTCTGTTTAAATTTTATAACAAAAAACTTAGTTTCTTCGCTAAAACGCAACAACAAAACTAATGAATTTTTGTTATAACTATAATTTAATTTGAGAATATAAATTTCACCGCAGATGAACAGAACCGCGAATTACGGACTAACAGTCATAGTGCCAGTGTATAACGAGGAGGGGAACATCCTAAGATTAGAGAAAGAGTTGGGGGAGTTTTTAAAGACAGCCAAGGTTACTTCTTGTGTATTGTTTGTAAACGACGGCTCGAAAGATGATAGTGAACGCCTTATCCGGGAGGTTTGCGGTAGAAACGAGGGATTTTTCTTTTTGAATCTCGCTAAAAACGGGGGATTGAGTGCTGCCATGAAAGCGGGGATAGACAATTCTTTTTCCAAGTGGGTGGGATACATCGATGCCGATTTGCAAACGACACCCGAGGATTTTAATAGCCTGTTGGAACACGCGGACGAGTTCGAGATGGTGATGGGCATCCGTACCGGACGGAAAGACAGTTTCGTCAAAAATATGTCTTCCCGTATCGCCAACGGGTTCCGCCGAATGATGACGCATGACGGGGTGGAGGATACCGGATGCCCGTTGAAAGTGTTGCGCACCGATTACGCGAAACGGATTCCTTTCTTTACCGGTATGCATCGTTTCCTGCCGGCACTGATACAGTTGCAGCACGGGCGGGTAAAACAAGTTCCCGTGCGCCATTTCCCGCGTATCGCCGGAAAATCAAAATATAACTTGGCTAACCGCTTGGTCGGTCCTTTCAAAGATTGTTTTGCTTACCGTTGGATGAGGAAACGTTATATTAACTATCAAGTGGCTGAAAACAATCTATGATTTACGTTGTCGGATTTCTCGCTCAAATTTTCTTTTCCGCCCGGATATTACTGCAATGGATATTGTCCGAGCGGGCTAAAAAAGTAATCTCCCCGGCGATATTCTGGCAATTGAGCATATTGGGTTCTTATCTGTTATTCATCTATGGCTGGTTGAGGGATGACTTCGCTATTATTTTCGGACAAATCATATCCTATTATATTTACATCTGGAACCTGAACAAAAAACACCAGTGGAAATGGTTGCCTCTGGTTTTGCGTACAGTGCTTTTGCTTACGCCCGTTGCGGCAATCATTTACATGATAGAAGACGCGAGCGCGTTTGTCGACCAGTTCTTCCGGAACGAGAAAATTCCTTTGTGGTTATTGCTTTACGGTTCGATGGGACAGATTATATTTACCCTTCGTTTCGTTTACCAGTGGATTTATTCCAAGCGCAAAGACGAATCCCTACTCCCGCTTGGTTTCTGGGTAATCAGCTTATTCGGTTCATTGATTATTGTTTCATACGCCATTTATCGGCACGACCCGGTCTTGATACTTGGGCAATCCACGGGTTTACTGGCTTACGGTCGCAACATTTGGCTCTCCCGCAAGGGTAGTTGCTAATTGTTCGCCTTGTGACGGGTGTACCAGATAAAAGATTCCTATTTTCTCGTAATGTACGGTTTCAAGCCATGTCATTATAGCTTCCGAACGAGCCACATCCCGTTCTTTTAGGAAAATCATGCAATCCCCTTGCTCGTACACCTTGAACAAAGAATCCTCGTCCGATATCTTTATCGGGTCTTCATGTAGATAAACATCCATATTTTCCCCGCTACGGAAACGGTAGTAATAATAGTGGTCGATATCTTCCTCTTCGCAAATTTCATGAGCTTTTTCAGCCATTTCGGATAATCCTATATTTGAATTGAGCCGCGGCAGGGCAAAGCCCCCGACAAACAATGTTCCCAATATCCCTAAGGCGGCAGTGTTTATCGCTTGGTATAATTTTTTCTTCACTAGCAGCGAGAAAGCGAATAGACTGAAGACGAAAAGTACACCTATCGCCATGAAAATAAATATGGAGTGCGGGTACTCGAACTTGTTATGGATTGCCAAAGCGACAACGGGGGCAATCATGAACGCGACGACCGGGATATACACCGCGAAAGCAATCCGTTTTTCTTTTATTTTAGGGAGCAACAATACAGTCAGATAAGTGAAAAACGGGAACAGGGGTAACATATAAATATCGAGCTTCGCGCTGAACATGGATAAAAGCACGAAAGACGAAACGATTACGGTCAGGAAAAACTTCTCCTTGTCCGTGGTGAACAGTTTTTTACGGAGGGCAATAATGATGGTTGCCATATATAAAAGTGACCAAGGGGCAATGGAGTACCAAATGGTGATTCCGTAATACCAAAATGCCTCTTTATGATGGAATGAATCAATAGCCCGGTTGACGGTCTGGTTAAAAAGCAGGTTATTGAGATAGGCGTTTCCGCCTTCTATATACACGCACCCGAACCATATGGCACATAACCCCAGAAGAATACCCCACTCGCTCCATCCCAGATAACGCCCGAACTGCCGGATTTCTTTTTTCACGATTAGGAATACCGTGATTGAAACGACGGGAACGATAAACCCGACAGGCCCTTTCGAGAAAATAGCCAAGAAGATATAAACTGGTAGCAAAAAACGGTCAATCGGTCGTCCTTTGCCGGAATATTGTTTATAGAACGTGTACAAAGCCAGCAAGATAAACATGCACATCAGCATATCCATGCGCAACACAAGCCCGGAGCCGATAAAGAATGCGCTCGTGTAAAGCATCAATGAAGCGTTCCACCTTGACCGGGGAGTGGTATCCTCTTCCACCCATTTGTTCATCACGTGAATGGAAACCAGTGCCGGGATGATTGAAAACAGGGAAAGCACCAGCATGTGATATTCGCCGAAAATCCATTTACACAGCATGATAAACCAGAAATACAAGGGTGGTTTATCCGCGTATACTTCTCCTTGGTTATAGAAAGTGAAGAAATGCCCCTCTCGTAAAGCCTCGTCCGCGATGCTCAAGTATTTTAACTCGTTGTTGGGCGTAAAATCCCGAAACAACAACACGGGTAAAACCAAGGCGAATAACAAAAAATATGGATACGGCTTTATATTTTTCATGTCTGTTCGCGTAAGTAATATACGTGTTACGGGAAAGCTAACGAAAAGGTTCTCACAACCTTTTCGTTAGCTTTTCATATTACAATAATTGGAAAAGTACATAAACCCAATGCGCGATAACACCGGCAACAAGTCCGCCGACAGTGTGTGCGACGATGGCCTTTGATGTTAGCTGGCGGAATCCCAGAGAATCCAGCATAGCGGTATGGGTACTTAAATAACCGCTCCAGCACATACCGATAGCGGTAAACACGGCAATAGCGTTACCGTCAATCCAGCCTTGAGCCGCGAAATTAGGTACAAGACCTAGGGCTGCGCCCACCGCTCCAAGGGCTGTAATGGGGAATGCTACAAGGTGGGGGTCCTCGAAACCGAAAAGCCACTCGAAAAGAATATTTACTTTACCCGCCAGATAGGGAAGAAGTTCCGTTCCTTGATAAGCGGCTCCGGTGTATCCTTCTGCGGACGGTCCGAAAGTTAATATCATCACGAACGTGGAGATAACCAATACCCCCGGGATGATGGCGATACCGATATCTACTCCCGAGCGTCCCCCGTCAAGCAAGGCGTCCAAAATACGCAAGAAAAGAGTTTTATTCGAATTATCCGTATTTTCTTCCACTTCCACGATTTCAGTTATCGCGCTTTCATCTTTGAAATGGGGATGCGATTTCAGGATGAAACGTTGCATAAGGCGGGTGGAAACGATACAGCCGCAAAACGCCCCGAACAAACCGATGAAAGGTGCGGAGTAATACCCTTGACCAATCATGAAAACGATAACAAGCAATCCCATGCCGAAAGCGGTTCCGAAATTGGTAAGAGATATCAATTGGTATTTCTTGAAATAACTGCCGAAACGAACATCTTTCGCCAGAGAAATAATAGCGGGATTATCCGACAAGAATGTCAACACGGCTCCCAATGAGGCAGTTCCCGGTAAATTGAACAAAGGCTTCATCAAAGGACGCAAGATTTTTTCCAAAAGTTTCACGACACCGAACTCCACGAAAATACGTCCTAGGGCACCCGTGATGACACAGATTCCCATTAAATAGAAGACCGTATTCAATAATAAATCATGAGCGGTATTCATGATTGTGTTGAGCATGTGCGGGATTTCCATCACGGACGCGATGTAATAAAAAATTCCAACCACGATAATTAGGCATGGAATCCCGGTGGGAATAAATTTCTTCATGTTTTTACAGGATTAATAAATAGAGGGTTGAGTTATTTTTTAATGAAATTAATTCTCCAAGTTAAACCCACGCTAAGCTGCATGTCATCGGGTTGTAAAGTCCCGGAAGCGTTACGGCCCGCGTAATAGGAATAATAAGCGTGCAACCGTACATCGCGGGTACGTGCGGGAAATACCTCGATACCGCCGCCCACGTTCGTGATTTCCGTACCGGGAAGCACGCACAAATCACCTGCACTCTTGTTCTTGTTCACATCGTGAGAGGCATTTACCCGTAAAATCACGTGTTCCCCAATCTCTCGCGTGATACTCCCTATAATAGAGAAATCCTTGAATAAATCACCGTCTTTCACTTGTGCGCCCGTGGTGCGACCCATCAAATCGATATTGAAAGTGGTTTTGCCCGATTTGAATTGGTTTCCTAGAGCGAGATAACCGATAAACTTGTGGGGTAAATACTCGACCAAGTTCGCGGAATAAATCGTGTTCCAGCAATCCCGGTTCCCGTACCACACGAAATTTAAAGCGTAAATATCCCGGTTCCCTTCAATCTGGAATGGAGATTGGCACAATTGAAGCGTGAACAAATCCTTGTTATTGTCAAGCGCGTAGGATGCACTCGCCCCGAATTGATAACAGGAAATATTGTTACAAAACTCGGATAAAGTATAAATATCGATAGGGGCAAGGTCATACTCGTATCCGCCGATACCCACGATTTGTTTTCCCGCGGAAAGACTCCAGTTTTTATTAATTGCGTAATTGAGATAAACGTAATCGATAGAATTAAAAAAAGAACTTTCCGTGTTAGCCTTGTTCAATCGTTGGCGGTAAGCGTAGGAAAATCCCTCGCCGAACGAGCCGTTTATTTTCAAATTAACCATACTTCCCCGGAAACCGTTCTCGGATGCAGGGGCGGAACCCAAGTTATGGTGATAATCAACTCGTGCTTCTCCCGATAAATTAATCGTGTTTTTTTCTTGAGCACACACACTCAATATACCTGATACAGAGAGTAAAAAGAATACAAATATTTTTTTCATAAACTAAATTGATTTTAGGCGGCAAAGATAAATCAACTTTATCGTAAAAGCAATATTAGATTTTGAATTATCTGTGCAAAAAGCGTTTTGCCCCCTTTGTTTGATAATTTAGGTAGGATACAATATAAAATAATTTTATTGTTATAAATTTGCGTCTTAAACGCAAGTGTAATTCAAAAAGATTATGCAGAGAAACTATATACATTACCTCTTTATTCTTATCGTTTGTTGTTTCGCTTTTTTCGTGAATAACGGGGCTGTTTATGAAGATATTATGGAGTCCCGTAACTTGGTTACGGCTCACGAGATGATAGAGTACGACAATTGGTTGGTACCCACCATGAACGGGGAATTGCGTTTGGAGAAACCGCCTCTGCCCACTTGGGTGGCCGCGGGAATAGAATATCTTCAGCCGGACAACATCTCTATGCAACGTGCTGCTGCCGGAATCATGGCAACTTTGATGGTATTTTTCCTTTATTTCTTCGCTTCCGCGTTAAGCGGCAATCGGATGTTGGGATTACTCTCCGCGGTGGTATTGGCGACGTGCTTCAATGTCATCATGGCGGGACGCGTGGCGACATGGGACATCTATTGCCATAGTTTTATGCTGGGAGCGATACTCTTCTTTTATAAAGGAATTGTCAGTCGGCGAACAAGCTGGGGTATGTTTATATGGGCGGGAACATTCCTCGGGTTGTCCTTCCTCGGGAAAGGTCCGGTAGCCTTTTACGCCTTATTGCTTCCTTTCCTGATTAGCTATATTGCCGTGTACCGTCCGTCGTTCAAGAGAAAGGGATTGCCGATAGTGGTCATGCTGCTGGTCTTTGCTGCGGTTAGCTTCTGGTGGTACTTGTATCTGATTATATTCCACAAGGACATGACCATGTTCGTGTGGGCAAAAGAATCGACGGCGTGGATGGAGAGAAATGTCCGCCCGTGGTATTATTATTGGCAATTCTTCGCGGAATCCGGTATATGGTCGTTATTCCTGTTGACCGGATTGTGTTGGCCTTGGCTGAAACGGAAAGTGACAATGAAAAAGGAATACACTTTTGCCGTGGTATGGACCTTAGTGACCTTGGTATTGCTCTCCCTTTTCCCGGAGAAGAAAACCCGTTATCTCCTGCCGATACTCATCCCTGTCTCCATGGTCGTGGCGCATTACGTGGTGTATATATTTGTTGCCACGAAAGAGAAAAAGCTTACCGCCGGCGACCGTGTCGTGTTTCGGGTCAACGCGTTCCTCCCGGCATTGATAGCCCTCGGGATGCCCGTGGCGATATACTTTTTGTTTTACGTCAAAGGGCAGATGGGACTGACACTCTTTATCATTGTTACCCTCCTTTTCCTTGTTGCCGCTTATTCTATTTTCGCGGGAGGGGTAAGGATGAAATCGATGAAAGTCTTCACGGGAGTCGTCTTATTGCTGATTTTAGTGGAAACACTGCTTATGCCTCGTGTCGCCAATATGTTCAATAACACCGAAATCAAGAGCATCTCCGCAGTGCGGGAAATCGAGGAAGTGAATCATATCCCTTTTTATTACCCGTCGGACGAGGAATTACGGATTGAATTGGTATACGAGGCGGGGTGTCGCATCTTACCTTGGGACATCGAGAACGACACCACCCTGCTGGACTCCCTCCCTATCGTGTTGGTTTCCGGCAAACCCGCTGCGGAAATATTACCTCCCGGCATGGCAGAACGGGTAAACCTGCATTTTATCGACATGTACGACAACAACACCCGCCCAAAATCGGACAAGAAACGTTATTCCCCGAAATTCGTGCGTTACGTGACGATTCTGGAAAAGAAAGAAGCTGGCAAATGATTTTTCTCTTGTCGAGTTCCTCTCGAGAGTAAAGGCTTCCTGTTTCTGCTATGTTTCCATGCTTCCAAGTACGTGTCATGTCTTTTGAAAATCCAAACCGAACGTGCGGGAATCATGCCACGATAAGGGTAAAAAAAACAGGCCTATCGCTAAGCCTGTTTTCTATTTCGAGTGATTTGTCGCTTATCAAACATTCAGCGTGTAACGCAAGAATGAAGTAACGGTCAAATCTTTGTCAACACTCTTCAAGTAATCTCTTACAGACATTTTACCGTCTTGCTCGAAAACTTGGTTCAGCAAAGTAGACTCTTGGAAGAATTTGTTCAAGCGACCTTGAGCGATTTTCTCCAACATGTTTTCCGGTTTACCCTCTTCACGAGCTTTCTCGCGACCGATTTCGAATTCATGGTCAATGATATTCTGTGGGATACCGTCTTTGTCTACAGCGACAGGAGCCATCGCCGCTACTTGCATGGCGATGTTTTTCATCACTTGGGCGTCAGCCGTTTTGTTGAAACCGACAACGGTAGCCAACATGTTTCCCGGGTGAATGTAAACAACGCAATCTTCTGCTTTCAAGCAACCGTAGTAGCTTAATTCCAGTTTCTCGCCGATAACTCCGGTTTGTTCAGCAATCTGGTCAGCGATGCTTCTACCGTCCAGTTGGATAGCTAACAAATCCTCCGTGGTGGCGGGCATATTGGCTAAAGCGGCGTCAAGGATGCGAGTCGTGAAACCGATAAATCCTTCATTTTTGGCAACGAAGTCGGTTTCGCAGTTTAATGAAACCATAACTGCATTCTTCCCGTCGGTTTTGGCTAAAACGCAACCTTCTTTTGCATCTCTGTCTGCACGTTTGCTTGCCACAACAAGACCTTTCTTGCGGATGATATCAACGGCTTTGTCGAAATCACCTTCGGCCTCTTGGAGCGCGTGCTTGCAGTCCATCATTCCGGCGTTTGTTGCTTTACGCAACTTCATCACGTCTGCTGCTTTTATTTCCATATTCTTATAAATTTCAATTGTTCGTTGAAGATTTTAGATTATGGAGTTTGAATCAAAAACTTGGAATGATTTCAATCTAAAATCCAAAATCTAAAATCTAAAATTAATTTATTCTTCAGTAGCGGCCTTTTCCTCTACCACTTCCTCTTGAGCTTCCGCTCTGTCGGCGCCTTTCTTGTCACCTTCTTTCTCTCTCTCCGCTTTTCTTTCGCTCAAGCCTTCTTTGATGGCTCCCGCTACTTTGTCGATAATCAAAGAGATAGAAGTAGAAGCGTCGTCATTTGCCGGGATTACGAAATCAATTCCCTCGGGGCTTGAGTTCGTGTCCACGATAGCGAATACCGGGATACCAAGCGTGTTGGCTTCTTTTACCGCGATATATTCCTTCATCACGTCAACCACGAAAAGAGCGGCCGGAAGACGGGTCAGGTCAGCGATGCTGCCCAAGTTCTTTTCCAATTTTGCTCTTTGACGAGATATCTGGAGTCTTTCCCGTTTTGAAAGGTGAGAGAAAGTACCGTCTTTTTCCATTTTGTCAATGGTGGTCATTTTCTTCACGGCCTTACGGATAGTCGGGAAGTTGGTCAACATTCCGCCCGGCCATCTTTCAGTCACGAACGGCATATTGATATTTGAAATTTTTTCAGCAACAATGTCCTTAGCCTGTTTCTTTGTTGCAACAAACAGAATTCTTCTGCCTGACTTGGCTATTTGTTTCAAGGCTGCACTTGCCTTGTCCAACATGATAGCGGTTTTGTTCAGGTCAATAATGTGGATATCATTACGCTCCATGAAGATATACGGAGCCATTTTAGGATTCCATTTACGGGTAAGGTGTCCGAAGTGACAACCTGCATTTAATAATTCGTCGAAATTCGTATTTGACATTTGTGTCATTTTTAAAGTTTACATTCTTAAATTTTATCAATCGCCGGGTAGTTCTCTCGAGAAGTCCCGCCAATTTAGATACTAAACTCTGATTAACGTTTAGAGAACTGGAATCTCTTACGTGCGCCCGGACGTCCCGGTTTCTTACGCTCAACTTCGCGCGGGTCTCTGGTCATGAAGCCTGCCGCTCTCAGTTTGGATTTGTCTTCCGCGTTGATTTTCACCAATGCTCTGGCAATTCCCAAACGTAAAGCTTCTGCCTGTCCGTTAAAACCGCCTCCAACAAGGTTTACTTTGATATCGTATTGTCCGGCAACGCCTAATAATTCAAGCGGTTGTTTCACTACATACTGGAGGGTAGGCAACGTGAAATACTCTTCCAAGCTCTTTTTGTTGATTGTAATATTGCCTTTTCCTTCGTTAAGATAGACGCGGGCTACCGCTGTTTTTCTTCTACCTACTGCATTTACTACTTCCATACCTTGTTATTTAAGTGTATTTATATCAATTACTTTAGGCTGTTGTGACTCATGATTGTGCTCCGGTCCCACGAACAGGTGCATGTTCTTGAATACAGCTCTACCAAGGCGGTTTTTGGGGAGCATACCTCTTACCGCATGCTCGAGTATTCTCTCGGGGAAACGAACCATCTCTTGTGCGGGAGTTGAAATACGTTGTCCTCCGGGATACTGCGTGTGTCTCCGATATTCTTTATCGGTCATTTTCTTTCCGGTGAAGATTACTTTCTCCACGTTTACAATGATAACATTGTCACCGCAATCCACGTGCGGGGTGTAGCTGGGTTTGTATTTGCCTCTCAATAGTTTCGCAACTTTAGCGGCAAGACGACCCACAACTTGATTCTCAGCGTCAATCACAATCCACTCTTTTTGTGCGGTGGCTTTGTTGACGAAAGTTGTTTTGTAACTAATCTGATCCACTTCTTTTTAAATTATTAATTAAACTTCTGTTTGTATTTCTTCATGGACGCTCTGGCGTTCTTTTTTCCGGTTGAAAATAACGAGGTTTATCGGGCAAACTTTTAGTTTTCAACGGAATCCGAAGCTTCACGGGGAGCATGGCTAAGGTATTCCTCGCGAATTTTCGAGCATTCCACTCCAAAATGAGGGGCAAAATTACACAAAAAACTTTGAACTCCAAAACATTCCGTGAAAATTCGAGAGCGGGAAGGGAATCCGGAGAAGTACTTTATGTCGAGAACGGGATGAGGTTCTCCCCAAAAACTATATGAATTCGGTTTGAATGCCATATCAATTCCGGTTTACTTCCGATTATAAAGTTTTTACTAAACTTTTAGTAAACTATTAAAACGCTATTATAGTATAGGGTTTTAATAGCGTTTTAATAGGGAACTAATAGCGTTTTACACGGGAGTGAACCGGAATTCATACGGGAATGATACAGTATTCGGGTAGGATTTTTTACTGTTTATCAGTCTTATTAGTACTGAAGTCTTCAGTCGTTAATTGAATTTCTCTTTTGGAATGTATTTGTTGTCTTTCGTGTAGCACGTGAAGATGCCCAAAGCTCCTTGTATGTTACCGACGAGGGGAACGGGAGTGGTGATACTTCCTTGGTTGGCGCTGTTCGCCTCGTAAAGGGAAATTTGGTAATTGTAGCATGCTTCGGTGATACGCATCAGTGTTATAAATACCCCGTCCGATTCTCCAAGCTATTGGCATTTTATCATTTTTTCGATAGATGTTCTCGGGTTGTGGCGGGATAGGTTAATATAGGTGGTTTCTTTTTTTCAGAATCAGGGCGTCCCGGTTGTTGTATCGGGCTTGTGTATTTATTTGTTTCGAAAACGTTCGACAATTTACTTACCATCGTGGCGTCTTTTGGAGGAGGGATGGCATGTAGAAAGAAGGATAAAGCCATTGTTAATAGTATGAGGAATAAATTTATTACAGAGAGAGTTTGCTGATATAAAGAAAAAGAAGATATTTGAAACTAATTATTATAATCACTTAAACCAAATCACATAAGATATTATGCGATTTGGTTTAAAATTAATAATAGACTTTAGAATGACAATGATAGAAAAATTACTATACTTTTTATATTCTAGTTACTTAAAAATCTCTAAGATCAAGTAAATCAACGATAAATCGTCCACCACCCAAAGCCGAGCTCGTTTGATCGTATACAATTAAGTCTAAATCAAAAACTATAGGTGGTATAAATTCTGCATAATATATAGTTATTTCTAACATGATGCGCTCGCCAATCAAAAAAGGAAAGGTTGTGAGATGACCTACATTGGGAATAGGGATCTCGAAGGATGCACCTAAGGCGTGAGCAATAGCTTTAACACGGGTGTTTGTAACCGTACATGGGGCTATCATTTCAACAATGAAAGTTGTAGAGCCTCCAGGATATGATACAATAGAATATCCTCCATCTGAATCAGGTATAATTACGTTATCAAATGCAGGAACGTTTGGTAGTTTTTGAATGTCGAAACTATAGGAAAATGTCCCTCCCAAAAGTAAGATAAATAATAGAATGGTGTTTTTTTTCATAATTGTATTTTTAAATTAGAGATTAGTATTTGGCAACACTTGTAAAATTATGCTCAACGACAGGATTTATACAAAGAATGAAAATGGTGGCTCTTGCATAAATAATTTTTTGGTTAGAAATATTGATTATCACAAAAATATATAAAAAACACAACAAATCAATATTTTAATAGGATTAAATTAAGTATTTTGCTATTTTTGAAATAAATATATTGTATATTTTTTCAAAAAATAAACATTGCCTTATGGATCTACATCAATTAAATACTATTGCGGCGTATAGTTATAAATTGTTTATCAGAAGTCTTTTATTTAAAATATTTCTATTTGTTTCATCCTGTGCAATTTTATTTTTTCAAATGTATTATCAAAGTTCTTTGTTGGGTAGAAGTATATCTGGAATGTTTTCTTTAGATTCTTTTATACCATTCATGAATTTTTATTTGTTAGTGCTTCTTCAAACAGTTGCAATTATTTTTTTGTCTGTAAATGTTTTAAGTACGAAAAAAGGGTTGGATACTGTAGAAGTTTTTTATTGTCGTTCGGAGAGTAACACGGAATACGTGTGGGGTATATGTTTGGGAATTATTCGTGCATATTTTGTGACTGCGATTGTTTTTGCAATTATTTCCGGCGTTATACAATCTTTCTTCAGTTTGACTCATTTTGATGTGTTGTTGTATATATTTTATTTATTGTTGTTTTTCTTGCCTTCTTTGGTGTTTGTGCTTGGTTTTTTCGTGTTCCTTTCTACTTTGTTGCGGAATAGTGTATTGGCAGTATTGTTGTTTTTATTTTTGGGATTAGGGGCGTTCTGTATGGATGGGATTAGATATGGTATTTTCGATGTTTTAGCACTTAAATTGCCTAATACGTTTTCTGAGATTGTGGGCTTCCCTAATATGCATGAATATGTTTTACAACGGATGTGTTGGTTGTTTCTCGGGTTAGGGTTTATCCATTTGACAACTATTTCATTTGACCGTATACCCAACAATCCCAAGAGGAAGCAAAAACTTTTGGTGATAATCCTGTTGCTTGGTACTGGTGTTTTTGCAGGAGTTTTTTTTAGTTTGATTCGTTATGAAAGATGCTCTGAACGTCAACGGTTTGCGAGTATATATGATAAGTATTCACGGGTGGAGAAAGCCGCCATGCTAAAGCAGGACATCCGATACAAACAAAAAGGTGCAGAGATGAATGTTTCTACGAGTATTCTCCTGCAAAATCAAACGGGACGTGTTCTTGACAGCATCATATTGTATTTGAATCCGGCACTCGAGATTATTTCATTGAAGAGTGAAGACCGGAAAATTTCGTTTGGGCGGGAAGGGCAGGTGGTTCGAGTGAATGAAGCTCTTGCTCCCGGTGATTCAATCGGGTTACAGATAATGTACGGTGGAAAAATTAATGAAAATGTTTGTTATCTTGATGTGGTGGATAAAGAAATAATGGATCCTGATATGAATAGCCAACGGCCGTTTTATTTTGGAAAGAATTATTGTTTTTTGAGTTCTGATTTCACGTTGTTGCTTCCGGAAGTTTTGTGGTATCCAACCACATGTCCACCCGTGAATCCAAGTTCTCCGTATAACGTATCCAAAGATTACGTGCATTTCACATTGGACGTGAGTAACCTCGGAAATAAAACAGTTATATCGCAAGGGGAAAAAACACGGGAACGAGGTCGTGTGTTATTTCATAATTTGTTCAAGATGCCGGGGCTCTCTCTTTGTATAGGAGATTATGAAACGAAATCTATGACCGTGGATTCCGTGACTTATACGTTGAATTTGTTCCGGGAGCATGTTTCGGTTTTAGATTGGTTTACGAATATAGATTCTTGTTTTCTTGCCGGTTATTTGAAAAATTACATGGATGACAAGGAGAATAAATTGAATAGAGCTTACCCGTTTAAACAGTTGATTATAACAGAAAGTCCCGTGTCATTTGCATCTTATTTTAGAAATGAAAATGATAGAACAGAATTTGTGCAGCCTGAATTAGTGTTTCTACCGGAAAAGGGGGTAGGGATAAGAGCAAAAAAAGGAAAGTTATCTAGACAGAGATTTACAAAATTATTGGATAAATATTTCTTTGATTATCATTCTGATGACTCGAGAATTTTTGAAAATGTTTTTGCTTCTCTATGGAAAAAAGAAGTAAATTTTGCATCGTATTTTTATAAAGAATACGCGTACGATAAGTATTCTACTCCTAATAATCCGTACTGTCTTGCATCGCAGTTTTTGCCTAATACTTTTATGGCGAGTGATAAGTATCCATGTATGAATGTTATCGCTCATATTGCACAGAGAGGAAAAAGGATGGAGGAGTTGAATGATTATGCTTATACCCGCGATGCTTTAAGTTATTTGGCGTCGAATAGCTTGAACGATGCTTTGAGTGACAAGGAACTTCCTGCTTCCGTGTTATTCAAAATATTGGCATTGAAATCCAGACAGTTTACAAATATAGCCTCTGCAATTTGTGGTATGCCCAATGATACGATAATCTCTTTCGTGGGAAGTTATATGGATGAATACAAGTTTGAGAAATGTGATTTCGCACATTTCCAAGGGAGGTTCGCGATGCATTTTGAGGTAGACTTAACGGATGGTCTGGAATTTTGGTTTAATCAGCGTGGTTTGCCTGATTTGATTGTCCGGGATTGTTCTGTTCGCCCGATCAGGAGTTTGGGGCAGGGCGACGGGGGTTATCCTTTATATGTTCAATTTAAGGTGTATAATAATAGTGATGCGGATGGAGTTATTTCCGTGGAGTCTGTTAAAGGAAATGCAGCCAGTATGTTTATGGTTTCTGTGGAATCTGTTTCAAGTAATTCGGATTTTTCTTTTAATCGGCATTATTATATCAAAGCCGGAACGGGATTGGATGTGGCGTTTGTTTTGACATCCGCTACCCGGTTGGCGATAAATACAAATCTTTCAAATAATATTCCCGCGGAGTTGTTATTCGGCGCAGATATGAATGCTGATGTAGCGGATTATACCGAGTATGTGCATCCTGTTGGCAGAGAAGAGTTTTACGGGAAGACGAATGAGATTATTGTCGATAATAGAGATTCTGGTTTTAAGGTAGTCCATTCTTATTGGCCGAAACTTAAAGATTTGTTTGTCGAGAATGATGGGAATTATCCGAAGTATAAAAGCGAGGTGGTGGTGGCTCAACCGTCTAAGACGTGGGCGGAATATATTAGTCATGATGCGTATGGAGAAGTTGTAAAAAGTGCTATATGTTGTGAGGCAGGAAGCGGTGGCTCCCGACTAGAATGGCATACAAATATAAAGAGAGGAGGAACTTATGAATTGTTTATCTATCTTCCTAACTTTGTTTTTATACAGGACGGCAAAGCTAGCGCGGTAGATCAGAATCGTGCTATTGAACAAGAGTATTTGATCAGTTGTGAAAATAATAAAGAAATTCGATTAGAAAAGAATATTGCTGATCAGAAAGGATGGATTTCTCTAGGAAAATATAATTATTCTTCTGGACCGCATCATATCTTTTTGACAAATAGAGGTAGGTCAAAACAAACAATTGTGGGAGATGCCGTGAAATGGGTTTATCAAGAAGACAATAGGCTTAATTGAATTGTTCTTTCAAGACGTATTTATTGTCTTTCGTGTAGCACGTGAAGATGCCCAAAGCTCCTTGTATGTTACCGACGAGGGGAACGGGAGTGGTGATACTTCCTTGGTTGGCGCTGTTCGCCTCGTAAAGGGAAATCTGGTAATTATAGCATGCCTCGGTGATGCGCATCAACGTGATAAAAACAGCGTCGGCTTGCTCTATCTGCGGGCATTTTATCGTTTTTTCGATGGATGTTCCCGGGGTATGGTAAGACAGATCCATGTAGATGGTTTCTTTTTTCAATATCGGATCATCCTGATCGCTCTTTCGGGCTTGCATACTGAAAATATAGTAGTTTTGCCTCGGGTTCCGGGATGTCGGGAATGTAATTGACACGGAATTGGTTGTTTGAGAAACCGTGTAAGAAGAAATTTCAATAGCCTCGGGAACGGCTGTTTTAGCTGTAATGTGTTCGTTCTCGGGTGTAAGGATGCTCAGGAAGAGAGAGTCTATCCCGTAATTCTCCATGCGGGTCATGTGTTGGTAATTGCCTAGAAAGGAAGGGGCTCCCGGCACGAGTACCAGTTGAATGACGCTGTCGGCTTTGATAGATACATCCAAGTCGACGACGGCTCCCGGGTCAATCATTTCGGTAAGAGGTAAAATCTTTGCCGCGTTTAGAATATAAGGTTCTCCGGGGATGCAATAACATTCGATAAAATATCCGGAGATGGCTCCCATGTCTTTGATCGGGAGTTCCTCTTCGGGCATACAGGAGAACAGCCCTGCCAATATGAATATGGAGATGATTTTCCTCATTCGTTTTTACCAATTAATGCGCAGTGAAAGGTAAGGAATAAATGGTAACATTACCTTGGATTTTGGGATAATTTTTGTTAAGTTACGGGTGGTTTCCGATTGAAAATAAACAAACGAGGGGTTGGATTGGTTGTACACGTTGTATGCCCCGATGCTTAATTTGTAAAAGGTTTTCTTGCCGCTGAATTTGTAATCCAGACTGGCGTCCAGCCTGTGGTTGTCCGGTAATTTGTAATTATAACGGTCCGTGTACACGGGAATCAGAACCGGATTTTCCCCTGTCTGGATTTCCGTGATGTTTTGTGCCACGACCATCCCTTTCGGGAATGTCGTGTACACGCCCGACGAGAATGTCCATAGCGTGTTCAGCAGGAAACGGGGTGAAATTTCATAAGACAGGTTCAGTACGACGTTGTGTTTCACGTCATACGGGGGAAAAAAGGATCGCCCGTTGTTGATTTCGGCAAACTTGCGTTTGGATTCCGAGAGCGTGTAGTTGGCACGTGCATACAGGGCATGGTGGTTTAACGTGAAGTCAAACTCCATGCCTTTGGCATATCCCTTGCCTTGAATCAGGTTGTCGGTCAAGGCGGAGTATTCCGTCTGGATATCCGAGGCGAAGTCTTTCACGTTACGCATGTCTTTGTAAAACAGTCCGGCATAAAAAGAAAGGGTTTGCCCGATCTCTTGGTTTACGCCGATCGAGTACTGGTGGCAGATCGCGGGTTTCGTGTTTTTTGCCAGCGGGTACCAGATGTCGATAGGGTTTTTTACCGTGAAATAAGGGTACAGGCTCAGATACTGCACCGTTTTCGCGTAGTCAGCCCACAGGGTGGTTTTGTTATTTGTATAGCTGATCTTTGCCCGGGGGGAGAACGTGTGAGCTCGGGTATCCCCGTGGTAATACTGGTAATTGCCCCCGATATTTAACGTGAAGTTGTGATTTAACCGGTAGTTTATATCCATGTAAATCTCGTATAGATTAAAATCCCTGTCGGAACTTTTTATCAGAAGGTTTTCACGTTCGTTTGATTTGTTCGCCGTTTCAAAACGCGAATACTCGAATTTGCTCCCTGTGTTTATATTTATTTTGTCGGAGAGTTTACGGTTGTAGGAAATTTGTCCCAGTAAAGCGTAATGGCGGTTGCCGCCGCCCATGGGGATGCTGCCGAAGGCGTCGCCCTCGCTGTACGTGTTTTTACCACCGAATTGGAAATCCCATTGTTCTTTGGAAGTGGGGGTATAGGAAGCGTTGATGTTGCCGGAAAACGTGTGCCAGTCGAATATGTATTGCACGTGTTCGCTGATCTTCATTTTCATGTGGTCGATGGAGAAGAGCCCGAAAGCGGAGGCTTTCCACTTGTCCGAAAGACGTGAATCTATACTCGCGGTAATATCACTGAAAGAGTACTCCGGCATATAGTTAGGATTTTGTTCGTTGTTCATTGATCGGTTGTAGAGTTTGGAGATATGTTGCAAATAAGAGGTACGGGCGGAAACGGCAAACGAGGTGTGATTCTTTATGATCGGTCCTTTGGCTTTAAGAGCGGATGACACGAGTCCTATGGTGACTTCCCCCTCGTGTTTGTATTTGTTGCCCGGATCGGGACGCATGTTTATATAAGAGGAGAGAAAGCTGTTGTATCGGGCGGGGAAGCCGCTTTTGAAAAGGGTGGAATTTCCCAGAATGTAAGGGTCGAAAGTAGAAAGTACCCCGGTAAGGTGATCCGGGTAGGCTATCACCATGTTGTTGATTAAAAAGCCGTTCTCGTTACTGTTTCCCCCGCGGACGTAAATGCCGGAGTTCAGCGCGTTGGTGGTCACGATGCCGGGCATCGTGGCAAGGTATTTCAAAACGTCCTGTTCTCCCAGTATCGCGGGTATCCGTTCAATATTTTTTATGGACGAGAGGATACGTCCGCTTGCCGGCACGGCTTTTACCACTACTTCTTTCAGGTTGTTTTGCTTGTTTCGTAACGTGACGACGAAAGGGGCATCACTTTTCGTTAGTTTGTAGGTTTCGCTCTTGTAGTTGACATGCGAAAATTCCAAGGTACAGGGGATCGTGCATTCCAGTTGGAAAAAGCCTAGCGAGTCGGTGGTGGTGCCGTTTTTATTCTCCATGCAATAGATATTTACCCCACTCACGGGTTCTCCCGAGTTCGCGATGACTTTTCCCATGACAAGCGTTTGCGCATCAAGGGAAAAAGAGATAAGGGTGAACAGGATAATGAACCATCTAGCCATGCATGCAACCATTTGTATTTCCGAAACATTACAAATGTAGTAAACAAATTAACAGGATCATGGTTGAGCGTGTGAATAAATGTTGTTATTTTGCAGATTAACAGTAAAACTCATGTCATGGGAATATATGTACACGTGCCTTTTTGCCGGAGTAAGTGTTTTTATTGCGGTTTTTATTCGGTGGCTTCTCTGAAATTGAAAGAGGCTTATCTGGATGCGATTGAGCGGGAGATAGCGTTGCGGCGGGGGTATTTGCCGGGTAAGGATGTGAGTACGGTTTATTTCGGCGGGGGAACTCCGTCCTATCTGGAGCGGGGGGAGTTGCAACGGATAGTGGATGCGTTGGAAATGCATTATGATATTTTGCCGGGAGCGGAACGGACTATCGAGTTGAACCCGGAGGATTTGACAAGGGAGCGGTTGGCGGGTATCCGGGAGATGGGTTTTAATCGTTTAAGCATTGGTGTACAGTCGTTTTCTGACGTTCATTTGAAGCGAATAAACCGGACGCACACGGGGCGGCAGGCAATCGAGGGGGTGCGATTGGCGGCATCTTTGGGGTTTGATAATATCAGTGTGGATTTAATTATCGGGTTGCCCGGACAGACGGACGAGGAGTTGATGCATGATGTTGATATTGTAAATAGTTTGCCTATAAAGCATTTGTCCGTTTACATGTTAAGTGTTGATTCAAATACGGTTTTCGAGGTGATGGTGAGGCAGGGGAAGTTTAAGCCGGAGGATGAGGAGGTGATGGCTTGTCGTTATGACAGGGTGTGCAAGCGTTTGAAAAGTATTGGTTTCGAGCATTATGAAATATCTAATTTCGCACGGGAGGGGAGATATTCGATTCATAACACGTCCTATTGGCAGCAAAAGCCTTATATCGGTTTCGGTCCTTCGGCTCACTCGTATGATTTGCATTCCAGACAATGGAACACGGCGAATTTGAAAACCTATATAGAGAGTTTAAATAATGGATTGTTATCTTTTGAAAAAGAGGAATTAACGGATGTTGATTTGTATAACGAGTACGTGATGACGAATTTGCGGACGATGTGGGGGATAGATAAGTTGGACGCGGATAAGAAGTTCGGGAAGTTTTGGAGGGAAGTCGGGATGTCGTTACAAAAGTATTTGGACTCCGGCGATTTGGTAGAGCGGGATGGGAAAATCCGGATTACGGAATCCGGTTGGGTGATATCGGATGCTATTTTGAGTGATTTGTTTATAGCCTAGTGATGGGGCGAACGGGAGATTTCAGGTTCTGTGATGGAAGAATCTAAGAGAGAATTCTAAGTTTGGCAAGCAATTTGTACAGCACCGAAAGGGTCTATAAGTTATTTTTTAAGGGTTTTGACTGTGCCGTAGTAGAAAAAATACTATTTTTGCAGTGTAAGTTTAATATTTAAATGTTTTTCAGATGAAAACAAGTAGAATGTCAGTCAAAGAACTGTTGCAATCAACGGATTGCGGTATTGAGGTTGAGGTTAAAGGATGGGTAAGAACCAAACGCGGTAATAAACAAGTGAATTTTATCGCGTTGAATGACGGCTCTACGATAAATAATATACAGGTGGTGGTTGACATGGAGAAAACTCCCGAAGAGGTGATGAAGAAGGTGACAACGGGTGCGGCTGTTCACGTGAAGGGGTTGCTCGTGGAGAGTGCCGGAAGTGGACAGGCTCGTGAGATTCAGGCTTCGGAGGTGATCGTGATGGGAGAAGCCGATCCGGATAAGTACCCGATTCAACCGAAAAAGCATAGCTTGGAGTTCTTGCGGGAGGTGGCGCATTTGCGTTTCCGCACGAATATTTTCGGGGCGGTGTTCCGTATCCGCCACGCGATGGCTTACGCTATCCACAAGTATTTTAACGATCATGGTTTTTATTATTTGCATACGCCATTGATCACGGCTTCCGATTGCGAGGGGGCGGGAGAGATGTTCCGGGTAACAACGCTTGATCCGAAGAATCCGCCGTTGACGGAAGACGGGAGTGTTGATTTTAAGCAGGATTTCTTCGGGAAGTCGACGAACTTGACAGTGAGCGGGCAGTTGGAAGGAGAGTTGGGAGCTATGTCCTTAGGGCGTATTTACACGTTCGGACCTACTTTCCGGGCTGAAAATTCCAATACTACGCGGCATTTGTCGGAGTTCTGGATGATCGAGCCGGAAGTGGCTTTCTATGATATTAATGATAACATGGATTTGGCGGAGGATTTCTTGAAATACTTGATCCGTTACGCTTTGGATAACTGTATGGATGACTTGCAATTCTTGAGTAAGCGTTTGCAAGAGGAAGAGAAGGACAAGAAAGCGGAAGAGCGTTCCATGGAGTTGATAGAGAAGTTGCATTTCGTGCTGGAGCATGATTTCGAGCGGGTGACTTACACGGAAGCTATCGATATATTGATGAACAGCAAGCCGAACAAGAACGGTAAGTTCCAGTATCCGGTGACGGGCTGGGGCGTGGATTTGCAGAGCGAACACGAGCGTTACCTCGTGGAGAAGCATTTCAAGAAGCCTGTGATTATGACGGGTTACCCGAAGGAGATCAAGGCTTTCTACATGAAGCAAAACCCGGACGGCAAGACCGTGGCGGCGATGGACGTGCTTTTCCCGCAGATTGGGGAGATTATCGGTGGGTCGCAACGCGAGGAGAATTACGATAAGTTAGTAGCCCGCATGAAGGAAGTCGGGATTCCGGAGGAGAGCATGTGGTGGTATTTGGATACAAGACGTTTCGGTTCGGCGGAGCATAGTGGTTTCGGGCTTGGATTCGAGCGATTGTTGCTGTTCGTGACCGGAATGGGAAATATCCGTGACGTGATCCCGTTCCCGCGTGCGCCGAAGAATGCTGAATTTTAATTTTTAGGATAAAGGGATGCTCAAGCAGAGTTTACAACAGAAGTTGGGATTGAAAATCAATCCGTTGCAAATCCAGCTGATAAAGCTGCTTGAGCTTCCCACGTATCAACTGGAACAACGGATAAAGGAGGAGTTGGAGTCGAATCCCCTTTTGGAAGAGGGAGAAGAGAAGCCGGAACCGGAGGTGGATTTCAAAGAGGGGGATGATGAGGTGGATTACGAGGAGAATGCGCGTGAAGAGGAGGAATATAATTCCGCGGATGATGAATTTTCTTTGGATGATTATATTAGTGACGATGATGATATTCCGGATTACAGGCTGAGTTCCTCGAATGCATCCAAGGATGATGATGCCCGCGAGTTCGTGCTTTCGGGTGGGATTTCGTTCCGCGAGAATCTGGTGCAACAGTTGGGCACGCAGCATTTGCGTGAGCTGGATCGAAAAATTTGCGAGTATATTATCGGTAATATTGACGACGACGGTTATTTGCGCCGGGACGTGGAGAATATCGTGGATGATTTGGCTTTCGGCGCGGGTATCGAGGTGGACGACGCGAAGATCGAATCCCTGTTGAAGGTCGTGCAGCAATTTGACCCGCCGGGTGTAGGGGCGAGGGATTTGCGCGAGTGTCTGTTGTTGCAGGTGAAACGTCGTTTGTCGGAAGGGGCTTCCCCCGCGTTGGTGGATGCCCGTATTATTCTGGAGGATTATTTCGAGGAATTTTCCAAGAAGCATTACGAGAAGATTTCCAAGCGGATGAAGATTTCGGATGCCGAGTTGAAAGAGGCGGTGGACGAGATATTGAAATTGAACCCGAAACCGGGTGGACAGATTTCCGATTCGTCCGTGCCGGGTGCGGAAAAGATTATACCGGATTTTAATCTGGATATCGTGGACGGGGAGTTACAACTTAGTTTGAACACGGGAGATATTCCCGAGTTGCGGTTGAATAAGTCTTACGTTAATATGCTGGAGGATTACCAGAAGCATTCCAATTCACGGGAGAAAAAAGATGTGGTTTCTTTCGTGAAATACAAGTTGAGTTCAGCCCGTTCGTTTATCGATGCCGTGCAGCAGCGGAATAACACGTTGATGCTGACGATGACGGCTATCGTGCAGTTCCAGAAACAATTTTTCATGACGGGGGACGAGAGTAAGTTGAAACCGATGATCTTGCGGGATATTGCTGATATCACGGGATTGGATGTTTCGACGATATCGCGTGTTTCCAATTCAAAATATATACAGACATGGTTCGGTATATATTCTTTGAAACAGTTCTTTTCAGGGAGTATGCCGACGAGTAGCGGAGAGGAAGTGAGTACAGGGGAAATTAAAAATGTGCTTAAGGATATTGTAGAAAGTGAGGATAAGCGTAAGCCGTACACGGATGACGAATTGGTGGATATGATGAAAGACAAGGGATACCAGATCGCCCGGAGGACGATCGCCAAGTACCGCCAATTGCTGGATATTCCGGTTGCCCGACTTCGTCGAGAAGTTTAAAATGAATGTTTTTTTAATATGAGAATTTTTGCATGGTGTGTGTCGGTACTTTTTCACCCGTTGTTGTTGCCGATGTATATGTTATTTATCACGTTTAATTCGGACACGATTTTCTCGGGGATTCCGGTTTACACGCAACGTATGTCTTATATGTTGACTTTACTGGGAGTGACGATGCTGCCGTTGTTGAGCCTTCCGTTGTTGAAATGGCTTGGGTTAATAGGTAATTATCGGTTAATACATAAGCAAGACAGGGTGTTTCCCGTGCTGGCTACTGTCGTGGGGGCTTTTTTGGTGTTTTATCTGTCCCGGAATCTGCCGTTTTCCAATATCGTGCGGGAGTTGTACTTGATTATGGTGATTCTGCTTTCCGGGTTTATGATCGTGACGATGCGCTGGAAGATGAGTATGCATATGACCGCGATAGGGGCTTTGTGTGCTTTTGTCTTTACGTTGGGGACGAAGTATTTCGGGGAGGTGGTAAACCTGTTGCCTTTTCTGATTCTGATTGCCGGGGTTCTGGCTTTTTCAAGGCTGTACTTGAAACGACACACTCCCGCCCAGATTTATGCCGGGTTCTTTTATGGCGTAATCGTGGTGAGCGTACTGTTTAATAAAGGGTAATCCAGATATCATCCTGTTTCAAGCGGCGAGCCAGTTCGTCCCTTTGCCTTGTGGCTTCCTGTTTGTCGGGATTGTTCGCTATACTTACCCGGTAGCGTTGGTCTTTCGTGATGATTCGCACGTCGGTGTATCCCTGTGCTTTTAACCGGGCGACATCTTCCCGTGCGAGGCTCTCGCGGGGATGGCTTGCCACGATGATGTGGTAGCTTTTTGTCGGTATTGCAGGTTTTTTCGTTGTTGTCGTTTGAGGCGTCGCGGAAGGTTGTGCTTCCGCCGGCGGCACGGGTGTTTCTTCCGTACTCTTGGCGGCGGCTGTTGCCTTGGCGGGAGTCACGCTCAGTTCTCGCTTGACATTAACGGTTGTCAGGTTTTTAGGATTCATTTTATCGCGTTGACAACCGACGAGGGTGAGCAATGCGATAAATGACAGGAATAACACGAATTTCATAGTCGTTCAATTATTTGACAGGATGTATCCATGCTTCTTCATTGCCGGGAATCTTGTGGAGTTGCCGAGCAGCGGCAACGGCCTCTTTGTGAGTGGCGTATCCCTCGTAAGCGACCAGATACAGGTTTTCAAAATAGGGCATGACTAACGCGTTTGGGTATCCTTCTTTTTGAAGTTTCTCGCGTAGGCGGTCTGCGTTGCTTTTGTATTCAAAACATCCGGCAATAAGGAAATAAGCGGGAGCTTCTTTTACGGAGGTCGTTTTTGGCTCTTCCTTGTTTATGTAAACAGTGTCCCGGATGATAACCGTTTCTTTCTGAACAGTCTGAACGGTTTCTTTTTTAGTGGTTTTCTCCGTGCATGAGGAGAAAAAAGCGGCTAGAACAGCAATCGTGAGAAATAAATACGCTTTCATACTTCGTGAAATTTATAATTTATCATGCCAAGATACGAACAAATTTATTGTTAATAAAGTATTTTCCTCTATTTTTGCGTGGAAAGTAAGAATTTCTAATTTAACTACCGATTATGAATAAGATTATTGGCGTTTTGTTGCTTTTGGTGATGGTTTCTTCCTGTAAGGAGGAGGCTGAACCTGTCGTGAAAATTTCCACGAATTATGGTGATATCCGGATTCGTTTGTACGAGAATACTCCCAAACACCGGGATAATTTTTTGAAGTTGGTGAAAGAGAATTTCTATGACAGTTTGTTGTTTCACAGGGTGATAAACCACTTTATGATTCAAGGTGGTGACCCCACGTCCAAGAATGCAGCGCCGGACGTGATGTTGGGCGAGGGGGATGTCGGCTATCGGGTGGACGCGGAATTTCGTGTGCCAGAATATTTTCACAAGAAGGGAGCGCTTGCCGCGGCTCGTGAAGGCGATCAAGTAAACCCGGAACGCGGTTCCAGCGGGGCACAATTCTATATCGTTCAAGGGCGGGTTTATGAACCGGAAGAGTTGGAAACCATGGTGCAAAGTATTAACGGAAGACGTAAACTGGCATTGTATAACCAATTAAAGATGAAATATGTAAGCGAATTGGAGCGTTTGCAGGAAGCGAACGACACTGCCGGTCTTGCTACCTTGTCGGAGAAATTGACGCAAGAGTGTGACAGTCTGTTTGCCGACGAGGAATTGGTATTGTCCGAAGAACAGAAAAAGGCTTACACGACGGTTGGCGGTACGCCGCATTTGGACGGGCAATACACGGTTTTCGGGGAGGTGATCGAGGGATTGGACGTGGTAGATAAAATTGCAGCCGTGAAAACGGGAAGTGCCGATCGTCCGGAGAAGGATGTGGTGATTTATAGCGTGAGGAAGGAGTAAGAGTTTATAAAGCCAACTAATTTATTGTAAATTAGTTGGCTAATTATATCTTTCTATTTAAATATTCAGGTCTGCTTTATGCAGTGTGATACCTCCGTCGTTAGACTCGCAGAAGTATGCAGAGTTACAATCGTTTGATATTGTATAATAGCCATCTTTCCCTTCCGTTTCTGGCAAATCGAACTTTTTGATTGGGTTTAAATTCCAATCAAACACGAATATCGCCTCTTTTTGTAATTTTACTTCTTTATCTTCTTCACTAAAATAACCATGAACTTGACATAAAATGTATTTGTCGTTCACTTTTATAGAACGGATATTTAAAAGCATATCATTTGTTGATGTAAACGACATTTCTTCTCCATCACGTAGAATTTTCGTGTATCTTTTTTCGTTACTCACATTTCCAATGTTAAGATCAAATGTGTATAATATAAATTGATTAAAAGCGGAAAAAACAGCCGTATTATTGTCTTTTATTGCTATAATACCTTGTGCATAAGTCCATTTTATTAGATCGTTTGCATCAATTTGATTCTTTGTTGCTTCCTCGACATCAAAACTATCATACTTTATTGTTTCGTAAGATTTTATTTTGTTATTATTGAATATGGCTATCGTTTTTTTATTGATTTCGTTTCTTTTTTCTTTTTCAAATTTGTTGATAGCCGGACGTATTGTTACTAGGGCAGAACCATTGGGTAATTTAGTCATTTGAGATACAAGAATACTATCTGGAGCAGTTATTACAGAAAATGTTCTGTTTTCTATAGGTACATTATTTATTATATCTTTTTTACTGCAAGTTTTTATAGTGTTTTGACCTACATAAAATAGGAGAGAATCACCTATAATATTAAACCAGTCTAAATTAGATAGTTCATTGGTAGATGTACCTCTATATGCAATTACAGATAATTTTTTTCTAGTATTTAAATCATAGCAGGAGCCGAAATCATGTCTTCCGTTTTTGAAATGCCATAGTATGGAATCATCAATCACGCAGAAGCCACGTTCAAGAATGTTGTATTTGTTAAAAAAATCAAACTTTAATCTTTCGGTAATAGGAAAATCCGTACTAAAACTTGAGATTGGGGTAATTGATTTTTTCATTGTGTTATTACAACTCAATAAAGAAATGCCAATTAAAAGTAATAAAAATCGAGTATTTTTCTTCATAGTGTAAATTTTATAAAAATGGAGGTAAATATTTGCAAATATAAGACTATTTGCTTACCTTTACAAATACAGATTTAAATTATTAACCTCTAAATTGAAAAGTTATGAAAATAGTTGGGAAAAACTTTTTGAAGGCATTTTTATTTGTTTGTTCTGGTTTAGTGTTAACGACAATAGTATTTGCTGGGGTAAGGGCTGCGATAGGTCCTCCTAGTGAACCGGGAAGTCCTGAAGCGACGAACATAACGGCTAGTGGGTGTAAATTAAGTTTTCTAGCTCCCAAAAGTGATGGAGGAGCACCAATATATAACTATTTTATTGAATATAGAACGTGGGGATGGGGGTCATGGATAAAGAAAGGGACAACTCAATCTAGTGTGCGTGAATATACTGTTCATAATATGACTGAAGGGTCTGAGGCATCATTTCGTGTTTTTGCCAACAATGAATACGGAATGAGTCCACCATCACTGCCTTCCGATTATATAACGTTCAAAGATCCATTCAAACCAGGTAAAGATCAATAAATATATAAATCCCGAATGATTGTTGAATTATTCGGGATTTTTTTTCTTAATAAAAGAAAAATGGTATAGTTGTCTTTAAAGGCTTTGTTATCCTATTTTTTATTATCTTTGTTTCGTTACTAAAAATAAATCTTATAATCATGGAAATAACAGCTTTGAAAGCAGCTATTTCTTACGAAAGCAAACTCGTGAGAAGAAGTTGGTTATTTTACCTCTTTATTTTGGGGGTATTAGGATACACGGTAGGTGTTTTGATCCCGTGGGATAATCACGTTATATGGTGGAATGTTGCATTCGCCTCGTCTATTCCTTTACGAGGGATTTACTTTTTGAATTTGTTTCAATCACTGATCGTCACTTTTCTTGTTTGTGATATTAAAAGAAAGCGGAAAAAAGCCGAAACCCGAGAAGTGCTTTCCATGCGACCTGTTGGGAACGGACAATCTTTTCTTGGGGGATTTTTAGGTGTTTTTATCCCCTTTTTGATAATAGATGTCATTTTCATGATAGCTTGTGTGATTATTAATATATTCGTGCCGGATTCGCCTGTTAGTCTTCGGGTATATCTTTTTTATCTCCTTACGCATATATTGCCTACGCTCGTTTTTATCATTGGGTTATCATTGTTTGTAAACAGATTGGTCAAACTTCCTTTTATTAGTTGGCTTATTCTAATTGGTTTCCTCTATTTTGCATACAGTTATCTAGTAGCGCCTCTTTATGGTGTATTGGATTTCCGGGGAAGTTTGTTGTCTGACTCTTTTTCCTCGATGGTCGGGTTCATGCATATTGAGTATTACCTGCTTCAGCGAGGCACTTTTTTACTATTGGGTTGTAGTTTGTTTTGTTTTGCCGCTCCCCTTACGAAAAGATTACCCGGCACTCTCGGTTGGAAACCTTATTTTATTATTCCCGCTTCCCTGTTTTTATTGCTAGCCTTGGGACTCGGGGTTATTTATGTTGAAAAGTTTCAAGCTCGCTTAAAGAATAGAGTCGCCTACCGAGAAACGTTTCTTAAATACAACGAAAACCCTACGGCCCGTGTGCTCACGCATGATATCACATATTGCCCTGGGGGAGATGAATTTTCGGCAACAAGTCGGATGAGGGTACAGAACCAGAAAAAAGTAAAGATAGATCAACTTTTACTCTTTTTAAACCCGGGACTCGAGATTAATAAAATTGAATCCAATGGGCAAAGCGTTTCCTTTCACAGAGATCATCAGGTTGTTGTTATCGAACGTTCATTGATTCCCGGTGAAACTATCGAGCTAGAAATGGAATACGAGGGGGAGATTGATGAGGATATTTATCAGGTAAATATCGCTGATGAGGATTATTTTGCCCCGGTTGTTTATACTTCATACCATGAAAATTATGGGAAACGCTCGGCTTTCGTGTCCGATAAATTCACGTTGCTTATACCGGAAGTGATGTGGTACCCGACGGCAGTTCTCCCGGTAGAATTGCAGGCGTCGAAAGAGGTTAATTTCACGTGTTATACCCTTCATGTCGAGAAAACGGGTGAAATGACCGTTTTATCTCAAGGGGAACCTACGAGAAGCGGGGATATTATCACGTTTAATAATATGCAAAATCTGACGGGATTAAGTCTTTGCGTGGGAGAATACGAGAGGCGCTCAGTCACGGTCGATTCGCTGACGGTAGAACTTTACACTTACCCGGGAAATGATTTTTATATGAAAACTTTTGATGAATGGAAATCTTTGAAAGAAGGAACCCCGGGACGAGATAAGAAATTAGTGAAAATATTTAATCAATGTAAAGAGATTATCGAGGGAGATCAACTTGATCCTTATCCTTTTAAATATTTGAAATTGATAGAAACGCCTTCTTCTTTCTTGCGAGGCTCCTTGTTTAAGGATAACGCTCAACCGGAAATAGTGTTTTTTGAGGAACGATTCGCTACAACAGATCATTATAAACCCGGAATTATTCTCCATACTCTTCCCGGGGATATGAGTGTGCAAGAATATATGTTGTACGACAATATGCCTCATTATTTGGATCGAATACATATCAGTCATGTTTTCACGGGTCACAGTCGTGCTATCATATCCGATAAATATCAGGGAATGGATATTGTATTCAAGCAAATGTTAAATCCGGAAAGATTGCGTTCATGGAATGTAATGCCGAAAATGTTGGAATATATAGTGGAGAAAGGTTTAAAAGGAATGATAACGGGAGAGTATAGCATGGAACAAAATGTTGCCGTTTCTTTAAAGGTTTCTCATTTATTGGGTTATTTTACTACGATTACTAGTTGGGATTCTCTAACTCGATTTATGCAGGAATTTAACGCACGAGCTTGTTTTCAGGAAGTTAATTTTGATTTGTTTATTGATGAATTTGAACAACGTTTTGGGCAAAACATTGAAAATTATATGGACGAGTGGTACACGAGCCAAGAGATACCGTGGTTGGTAATTAAGGATTTGTCTTGTGAAGTAGCAGAAGATGTGCAAATCGTGGATTTTAAAGTTGGTAATTTTAGTGAAACGGACGGTATTGTTTCGGTTGTTACATGGGGTAGTACTGAAAGGGGAAGGGATAAGATTGAAAATTGCCGGAGTTATTTGGTTAAATCTGGGGAATGTAAACGAATTATCGTTCATGAAGATATGAGATATGGTTTGAAACTGAACACAAATTTCTCGGGAAATTTGCCGAAACAAATTTCATTTAATCGGGCAAAATCTCTGTTGCCTGGTGTTGTTCCCGATGAAGGAGTTACTTTACTTGATAGAAATCAATTTTATCCCCCAGGGGAGATTATCGTTGATAATGAAGACGTAAATTTTCATTTGATAGATTCTGCAAACAATCGGAAACGATTGGCGGATTTATTCAAAAAAGAGTGCGAGGATGAATATATTACTTATTGTAATCCTAAAACTAACACATGGGGGCTTCCGATTTTATCGCTTATATCTGATGAATTCTATGGTGAATGTATTCGTAGCGCTTTTATGAAAGAATTTGGTTCTGGAAAGTTTAAGGCAGAATGGGTGGCAAATCTTTCGGAAGCAGGTAAATACGAAATATTTGTTAATCGACCTCATGATGAAATTAGTGGGAGTGATGGAGTGTATTTAACCGACTATCCGGGAATGAAAAATTACTATACCGTCTATACTCCGGTGGGAAAAGAGGAAGTCGTCCTTGAAGTTGAAAAAGGAGATCCTACTTGGGTGTCACTAGGCACGTTCACTCTGCCGGCAGGAGAATCCCGTGTCGTATTGGATGACCGGGGAGTTGCAATCGAGGAAGAGAGCCATGGGCGTTCGACTAAGTATATTCAATTAGTGGTTGCCGATGCCGTGAAATGGGTAAAGGTGAAATAATATGAAGAAGCCCTAAAAGCATTTGACTTTTAGGGCTTTTATCTCTTTAGATACCCGTAATTTTTTTGATTTCGTTCAGTTTGTTCAAGGCTTCCAAGGGGGTTAAGCTGTTGATGTCGAGTCCTGCGATTTCGTCACGGATTTGGAGTAACACCGGGTCTTCCAACTGGAAGAAACTTAATTGAATACCTTCCCGTTCGTTGCCGATGTTGGCTACATTTTTTTGTATGTTTCCGTTGGAATTGCGGTCATTTTCAAGTTGTTTCAGTATCTCGGACGAGCGTTTGATGACGGATTGGGGCAGTCCTGCCATTTTACCGACTTGGATTCCGAAGGAGTGGTTGGAGCCGCCCTTGACCAACTTGCGGAGAAATACGATCTTGTTGCTGATTTCTTTCACCGACACGTTGAAGTTCTTGATCTTGGGGAAGGAACTTTCCATTTCGTTCAGTTCGTGATAGTGGGTGGCAAATAGTGTTTTAGCTCTATTTTTGGGATTCTCGTGCAGGAATTCCACGATAGCCCAAGCGATGGAAATTCCGTCGTAAGTAGAGGTACCCCGTCCCAGCTCGTCGAAGAGGACAAGACTGCGGTCGGAGATGTTGTTTAGTATGTTTGCCGCCTCGTTCATCTCGACCATGAAGGTGGATTCCCCGAGGGAAATATTGTCAGAGGCTCCTACACGGGTGAAAATCTTGTCAACATACCCGATTTTGGCAGATGCGGCGGGGACGAAACATCCGGCTTGTGCCATGATGACGATGAGTGCCGTTTGCCGCAAGAGGGCGGATTTACCTGCCATGTTGGGTCCGGTGATGATAATGATTTGTTGTTTCTCGTTATCCAGATAAAGATCGTTGTCGATGTAATTTTCTCCCGGGGGTAATTGTTTCTCGATCACGGGATGGCGTCCGGCTTTGATGTCGATAACGAATGATTCGTTGATTTCCGGGCGATGGTAGTCGTTGGTTATGGCAACGTTGGCAAACGAGATTAAAGCATCAATATGCGATATGATCCGGGCATCCTGTTGGATAGGGCGGATATATGTCGTTGCCTTTGCCATGAGTTCGTTGTAGATGTCGCTTTCCAGTGTTTGAATCCGTTCTTCGGCGCCCAGTATCTTTTCCTCGTATTCTTTTAATTCCGGGGTGATGTAACGTTCGGCATTGACGAGCGTCTGTTTGCGGATCCATGTTTCGGGAACTTTGTGCGTGTGGATTCTGGTGACCTCGATATAGTACCCGAACACGTTGTTGAAGCTGATTTTCAGCGTGGGGATTCCGGTATTTTCGATTTCCCGTTGCTGCATTTTCAACAAGAGTTCTTTCCCGTGGGAAGAGATATTCCGCAATTCGTCCAGTTCCGCGTTCACGCCTTCGGCGATCACGTTGCCCTTGCTTAGTAAAGCGGGGGCGTCTTCCCGGATGTCTTTTTCTATTCTTTGGTATAATTCTTCGCAGTCATCGAGTCGTTCCACCCATTTGCATAGAATCTCGTTGCCCGTAGCCAAGGCTTGTCCTTTTAACGGTTTAATCGCTTGTAATGCAACTTTTAGTTGAACTATTTCCCGGGGGGAGATACGTCCGACGGCAATTTTAGAAGCAAGACGTTCCAGATCGCCGATGGTGCGAAGTATTTGTTCCAGTTCCAAGCGTTCGTTCTCGTGGTTCACGAAACATTCCACGATGTCAAGACGTTCGTTGATCTCTGCCGGATTTTTCAAGGGCATACACAGCCAGCGGCGTAATGTACGTCCGCCCATGGGGGTGATGGTTCTGTCGATAATGTCTGCCAAGGAGCGTCCGCCCTCGTGAAGCGTGTCCAGAATTTCGAGATTGCGCAACGTGAACCGGTCGAGCAATACGCAGGTCGATTCGTCGATACGGGAGATCGAGGTGATATGTCCGACAAGTTCGTGTTTGGTTGCATCAAGATAGTAAAGTACGGCTCCGGCGGCAGAGATACCGCAATCCATTTTGTCGATCCCGAATCCTTTCAGGGTGGTGACCTCGAAATGTTTTTTCAATCGGTCGGCTGAAGATTCGGTTTCAAAGAACCATTCTTCTATGGGGTACGTGTAATATTTAGAACCGAAGATTTCGTTGAAACGGGCTTCCGAGCCTTTGGGGTAAAGAACTTCCTTGGGCTGGAAACTGTTTAGTATCTTGTCCATGGTTGCCGGGGTGCCTTCCGTCGTGAGAAATTCTCCCGTGGAAAGATCCAGAAGGGAGAGGCCGGCTTTGGTCTTGGTAAAATAAACGGCAGCGAGAAAAACGTTATTTTTGTTGTCAATGGTGTTCTCGTTGTAGGAAACACCGGGTGTTACCAATTCAATAACGCCTCTTTTCACGAGTTTCTTGGTTTTCTTGGGATCTTCCAGTTGTTCGCAAATGGCTACACGTTGCCCCGCACGCACGAGTTTCGGGAGGTAGTTGTCTATGGCGTGATACGGGAAGCCTGCCAGTTCGACATCACCGGGAGAGCCGTGGGAACGTTTCGTCAGGGTGATGCCTAGAATTTTAGCGGTGAGCTTGGCGTCTTCGCCGAAGGTTTCGTAAAAGTCACCCATACGATATAACAGGATCGCATCGGGATATTTTGCCTTTGCCGAATAATATTGCTGCATTAACGGGGTCGTTTGTTCTTCTGTTTTGGTTGCCATATATTTTATTATCTTTAGCTTATAGATTACGGTTGAATTTCACCTTCCAAAATTAATTATTTTGGGCGAGATTTACTTTAAAACCTCACAAACATTGTGTAAATTTGCCTTGGCTTAAGGAAACGAACAAGGGTTATTGCCATAACCCGGTGGTGATTTTTTTCGTATGAAGGAAGACAGAGATGGGGGAGGAGCCTAAGTAATAAATTAAAGTATATGGAGAATATAGTGGAAACATTGGCGGCTTACGGGTATTCAAATTTGGAAGATCGTATCGAATTTGAGTTGGACGGCGTGATTGAAAAAGAAATCGCTCCGGCTTATTGCAACGAGAATTTCGAATTGTGCGTTTCTTGTATGGATTACACGACGTTGAAAGTGACTGACTCCGAAAAGTCCGTGACTGCTTTTGTGACAGAACTTTTAAAGAAAATCAAGAAGAATACGTTGCCGGACGTGGCTTCTGTTTGCGTTTTTCCCCGTTTCGCTCCAGTCGTGAAAGCAGGGTTGGCGGGTACGCCGATCAAAACGACCGTGGTAGGGGCTTGTTTTCCTGCCGCGCAGACATTTCTCGATGTGAAGTTGGCCGAATGTAAGGAGGCTATTGCCGCCGGGGCAGACGAGATTGACGTGGTTATTCCCGTGGGGGAAGTGCTGGAACGCAATTACGAACAAGTTTATAAAGAGTTGGTTGCTATTCGGGAAGCGTGTGCCGGAGTCGTGCTGAAAGTGATTCTCGAAACAGGAGAATTGAAGACGATAGAAAGTATATTCAATGCTTCTCTGCTCGGGGCATACGCTGGGGCGGATTTTATCAAGACGTCAACGGGAAAGGTGCCTATGAATGCTACCCCGGAGGCGGTTTACGTGATTTGTGAGGCTTTGCGCCAATTCCATGTTCAAACAGGGAAAATGGTCGGAATAAAGGTAGCCGGGGGTATCACGAAAGTGCAAAACGCTATTCGTTATTTGACAATCGTGAAACATGTGCTGGGTGAAGCATGGATTAGTCCGAAGTATTTCAGAATAGGAACGTCACAATTATTGGAAGACGTACTGAAAGAGATAAAGACGGTAGCGGCTAAAGACGCGAGTCTTTAGTCATTGCCATTTGCCAAGCGCGTGTAATCTTTTAAAATGGTTTTTACAAAGTCGAGAGGTACCATATCGGTTTCAATACCTGTTACCTCTTTAATTTTTTTTGCCAAAGGGGCAAGTAGGTTGTAATTTTTGTTTCTGTTTACTTCACGGAGTACGTCTTTGATGATTTTGATATCCTTGTCGGAAAGGAGAGCGGCTTGTTGAAACACGACCTCGTATTCTTCCGGGGCATCGTACTGGCTCATCTGTTTTAACGTGACGCTTCTCTCGTGACGGATTACGGTTGTCCCCGCTGCCAGATCTCCAAGACGTTGCGTGTGTTTGGAAACAATGATGGATATAAGGGCAACGGCTCCGCTGGAAATGGTGATGTCAATCAAACGGAATATCCAACGGAGCATACAATCCCAGAATGTGAGTTTTTTACCGTTTAGTTTGACTACTTGAAGACGCATGGTAAATTTTCCGAGGCTACGCCCGTTGAACGCGTATTCACAAATTAAATGATAGAGAGATAACAGAAGTACAAGAATGAATATCGCCCAGTCCATGTTTATGAAAGTATTCAATGCACCTAACACGAAAGCACCCATGAATAGCAACCCGAATAGGAATGCAAAGTCTATAATGGTGGCTAAAACACGGTCTGTAACTCCCGCGGGAGTGTAATTGATAGCTACATTATGGGCGGTATTGATAGAGATGTTCATGTTTTATGGAAATATTTTCACAAAAATACAGTTTTTCTCTCGAAATGCATTAATTTTAGCACAGTAAAAAACGTGTGGAAAACGGATTATGAAAGAATCGCGGTTTGTAAATAGGAATAAATCAAAATGGGCGGAAATGGAGAACGTGGGACGTTTGAACACGGATACGCTTGCCTCTAATTACGTGATTTTGTCTGATGATCTTTCTTATGCCAAAACTTTTTACCCGGGAAGCGACGTGGAGAAGTATCTGAATCAGTTAATATCTGTTTACCAGATTAATATATACGGCAAGGGTGAACAGTCCGAGAGTAGAGGGATGTTGACATTCTGGGGACACGAGTTTCCCTTGTTGCTTTACCGGGAACGACGGACTTTATTGTTCGCATTGCTTCTCTTCTTGTTCTCGGCATTAATCGGGGTGTTTTCCACGGCACATGACGAGAGTTTCGTGCGTTCTATTTTGGGAGATGCTTACGTGGAAAGAACGATCAGTAATATTGAGAATGGGACGCCAATGGGTATTTATGCTTCCGGGGACGAGTTGGATATGTTCGTGATGATTACCACGAACAATATAAAAGTGGCGTTTGTCGCCTTTGTTTTCGGTATTCTTTTCTCGGCGGGGACTTTGTGGATTCTTTTCACGAATGGTTTGATGGTCGGGGCTTTCCAGTATTTTTTCTTCCAACAGGGATTGCTGTTACATTCGGTTCTTTCGGTCTGGGCACACGGGACATTCGAAATTACCTCTATTATTATAGCCGGAGGAGCCGGGTTGGTTATGGGGAATAGTTTCTTGTTTCCGGGCACTTACCGACGGATGTATTCATTTAAAGAGGGTGCATTGCGGGGTATAAAGATTGTCACGGGATTGATTCCTTTCTTCGTGATTGCCGGATGGATTGAAAGTTTTATCACGAGATATGCCGATAGTTATCCTGTCGTGGGAGCCGTGGCGATTATCCTTTCGCTGGGTGGCGTGATCGGTTATTTTATTGTTTATCCTTATTACTTACATAAAAACGAATTGCATGGAAAAGATTAATTTGAGCGTGGAACGTTCTTTTTCGGACTTGATAACAGCAACTATAAATTTTATGAAACAGGAGTTCGTGCCTTTTATTCGGGCTTTCGCGGTGATCGGGTTTCCGGTAATTCTGTTGGTTGTGTTTTTAATGAAGGATTTGTTATTGGGTGCGCTTGATATGACTTATAATCCGCAACAATATCTGGGAACGACGGATGCTTTCGGGAATATGATGATTAATTCCATGATGACGGGACTTTTTGCCATGATTATGGTGGCGTGGGTGCAGCTGTTCTCCATTTGTTATCTTCGGGTATATTGGGATCATTACCGGGGAGGGGTGGAGGAACGGATTACGATTAACGAGGTATTTGCCATGATGATGAGAAAACTAGGAATCTTTATCGTATGGTCGCTTTTTTATATGATTATCGTGGTTGTGGGATGTCTTTTTTTGATTGTACCGGGGATTTATTTTGGGGTGGCTTTGACTTTCGGGGCTTATTTGATTATTATCAAGGACAACGGCTTTGATGCCTTGATGTCTAGGGCTATGGCGATCACGAAGGGGAACTGGTGGCGAACTGTCGGTTATGCCGTGGTTTTGCAGTTATTGGTGGGAGTTGTTGCTTATGTATTTAGTATACCTTATATGGCATTGACCGTAACTTCAGCGTTTACGGGGGAAATGCCGGGAATTTACGAGGTGACGTTCACGCTGTTACTTTCTTACTTGGGAAAATACACGCTACACACGATTGTGTTTATCGGGCTGGGGATGTTCTTCTTCTCCCGGTCGGAAGAGATGGAACATACGACATTGTTGAGCCGGATAGATGAATTGGGAACTCGACCTGAAAATAAAACGGATGAGATGGCTGACTAGATATATTATTCTGTTTGTACTGGTTTGCTGCCGGGGAACGATGCTGGCGGAAGAGGTGACGCGTTCCCCCGGTGCCGATTTTCTGGAAAAATATAGAAATGACGCTAATTTCGATTACGAGAGGGATACGTCTGCCGCTCCCGGGTTGTGGGATTGGATTAAACGTTGGATTTTGGAACGGTTGTTCCGGATGAAATGGTCTGATTCTTCTTCACAGGTCATGGATATCGTGTTATATATTATCTTGATTCTTTTGGCGGGCGGTTTGATCATTTTACTTATAAAATATCGGAAGAGTTTGGTTTTCAGAAAGAGGGGAGAGGGACTTTTTGCCGCGGATACGGGAGATTATAACGGGGAGCAGGACGGGGATACTTTTTCCCGGATGTTGGTAAAGGCAGAGCAGGAAAAAGATTACACGCTCGCTGTCCGGGTAAGTTATTCCGGGTTGCTTCAAATTTTAGATGAGAAGCAGGTGATTCGTTGGGAAGCTTCCAAAACCAATCGGGACTATGTTTATGAGATACGTGACCGGGAATGGAGCCGGACTTTTGAAGATCTAAGCCGTATATTCGATCACGTTTGTTACGGGGAATTTCCGGTCGACGAAGAGGCATACCGGAATATCCGGCAATATTTTATAGACTTCAGAAAGGAGGTGGAGAAATGAAGCGTAGGCAGAATTTGTGGATCATCCTTCTCGTGGTAGCGCTAATGACGGTCTACACGATTTACGAGGCAAATAAGCCGCAACCCGTGGATTGGAGTATGAATTTCTCGGTGGATAAGAAAGGACCTTTCGGGACTTATATCATGAAAGACGCCTTGCCGTATATGTTCCCAGAAGGAAAGACAACGGTTTCACGGGTTTCCCCGCGAGAGAGATTGCGTCTGAAAGATAGTGATGAGCCGGAAGTATATTTCTTCGTGAACCGATATTTTAAAAACGCGAATGGAGAGGCTGATATCCTGTTGGATTACGTGGGAGGGGGAAACACGCTTTTTCTTTCGGCAGAATATATACCGGACACGTTGTTATCTGTTGCGGGAGTAAAAGAAGTACAGGATTTTCGGGAAGGGAATGATTATATCTGCGGTTTTGGAAAGGCATATCCTTTCCGGGTAAAACACCGGTATTTTAAATTGGAAAAATCATTTGCCGGGGAAATACTGGGATACGTGGATACGGTAACGATGCCGAATTTTATCCGTCTGCCTTACGGTGAAGGGGTTCTTTACCTGCACGTGAATCCGGTCGCTTTCACGAATCTTTATTTGTTGGATTCTTTGGCGGGCGATTATTACCAGAAGGCACTGTCTTTTCTCCCTGCCGATCTGAACGCGATTTGGGACGAGTACCAGAAAAACGAGCGCAAGGGACAGGCTACTCCTTTCCGGGTACTTCTTCAGTATCCGGCATTGAAATGGGCGTATATATTATTGTTGCTGGGTGGCATTTTGTACGTGTTGTTCCGTTCAAAGCGGGAGCAACGGTACATTCCTGTCATTCGTCCCCCGGAGAACAGAACGTTGGAATTTGTCAGGGTGGTGAGTTCCCTGTATTATAAACACCGGGATCACGTGGCGATTGCTAATAAACGGATAGATTGTTTCTTGGAGGAAATCCGGTATTACTATAAGTTACGGACAGATGAATTAAACGCCGAGTTCGCGGTATTATTGGCGGAACGTTCGGGAGTACCGAAAGAGGAAACGGAGAAGTTGGTGAACTTGATTCTGTTGATCCGGAAGACAGAACACGTGAACGAAGAGAAGTTACGAGAATTAGTGAAATATATAGAGTTGTTTAAAACTAAAAGATAAAAGCATGGAAGACCAGATAAATTTTGAGTCCAGAATTGACTTCACGAGTCTGCACGAGAAGGTTGCCCGGATTCGGGAACAAATGGGCAAAGTGATTGTCGGACAGCGGGAAGTGGCGGATTTGTTGTTGACGGCGATGTTGGCTGACGGACATATTCTGATCGAGGGGGTACCCGGTATCGCCAAAACATTCATGGCGAAGGTCATGTCCCGGATGCTGGACGTGAATTTTAACCGGATACAGTTTACGCCGGATTTGATGCCGAGCGATATTTTGGGGACCTCGGTATTTATTCCTGCGACAGGACGTTTCGAGTACCGGAAAGGACCGATATTTACCAATCTTGTTCTCGTGGACGAGATTAACCGTGCCCCGGCAAAGACTCAAGCGGCTTTGTTCGAGGTGATGGAAGAGCGGCAGATCACGAATGACGGGGTAGAATACAAGATGGACTACCCGTTTATCGTGGTCGGTACCCAGAATCCGATCGAGCACGAGGGGACCTATCGGTTGCCGGAAGCACAATTAGACCGTTTCCTGTTCAAGATAAACGTGACTTACCCGTCCGCGGAGGAAGAGGTTGAGGTGCTTGAATTGCATGACCGTGGAGCAATCAAGGATTGGAATACGCTGGAATCCGTACTGAATGTCAATATGTTGCGGGAGTTGAGGGAATCCGTGTCTCAAGTGGTGGTTGATCCGAAGATCAAAACGTTTATCGTGAATATCGTTTACGCTACCCGCAAGAGTGGCTGGTTGTATTTGGGGGCTTCTCCGCGTGCTTCTATCGCTTTGATGAATGGAGCAAAGGCTTTTGCGGCCATCCAAGGAAGAGATTTTGTGACCCCGGATGACGTGTTGCAACTGGTGGCTCCCGTGTTGCGGCACAGGGTGCAGCTGTCTTCCGAGAAAGAGTTGGAAGGTGTGACAGTCGATCAGGTTATACAACAAATCGTTTCTAAAATAGAAGTACCAAGATAGTGCGAGTATTTAAAGATACATATCTGACCGGGCGTTTTTTCACCTGTTTGCTGTTGGGCATTTTTGCCCTCGTGATGGCTTATGTCTTTCCTTTACTATTGATATGGGTGGCGGGGGCTTTGCTCATGTACGCGGTGATGGTGTTATTGGAGTTGATAGCCTTGTACCGTTATAAACAAGGATTCGAGGCTTCCCGTGTTGTTTCGGACAAGCTTTCCAACGGGGAGGAAAATCCCGTTCGTGTCGAGGTTCGGAATCGTTATCCCGTGGGGGTGCATTGCCGTTTGATAGACGAGATTCCTGTGGAGTTCCAGAATCGGCATATTTCTTTCTCTTTAAATATGATGCCCGGCGAACAGCAGGAAATAAATTATACTTTGCGCCCAACCAAACGGGGAGCATACGGGTTCGGCAAGGTTCGGGCATTTATATCTACCCGTTTGTCGCTGGTGGAAAGGCGTTACTCTTTTGATTTGGAACGGGAGGTTGCCGTTTACCCGTCGTTTATGATGATGCACCGGTACGAGTTAATGGCTTACGGGAATTATCACCCGGAGAACGGTGCAGTGCGTACCCGTGCGTTGGGGGGAAATATGGCGTTCGAACAGATCAAGCCTTACGTGGTGGGGGATGATCCCCGTACCGTGAACTGGAAAGCCACGGCAAAGCATAACCATTTAATGGTAAATACTTACACGGAGGAACGCTCGCAACAGATTTATTGCCTCGTGGATAAAGGTCGTACCATGCAATCCCCCTTTAACGGGATGACGATGCTGGATCATGCAATCAATACCATACTGACATTGTCCAACGTGATATTGAAAAAAGGTGATCGGGCAGGATTGATCACGTTTTCCAATACTTCCCGGAATTGTGTGAAAGCGGATAATCGGGTGGGACAATTGAATAGAATCAGTGAATTCCTTTATCGGTTGGAAACACATTATCAAGAGTCGGATTTCGAGAAATTATATATTTCGGTTGTCCGACAAATCCCGACACGTAGTCTGTTAATCCTTTTTACCAATTTCGACACCGTAACCGGAATGCAGCGTCATCTTTCGGCTTTGCGACGACTGGCGAGCCGACATTTGGTATTGATTGTTTTATTTGAAAACTCGGAGCTGAATAAAGCTTTGGAACGTCCTGTACGTGGTGTCAAAGATGTCTATTTCGAAACCATTGCCGCCGGATTTGCCATGGAGAAGCGACAAATGGTGCGAGAATTGAGCCAAATGGGTATCCGGGTGATCCTTTCCAAACCGGAAGCCCTCACCGTGAACAGTATCAATAGTTATTTGGATTTGAAGGAGCGGAAGCTGATATGATGCTTCCGCATTCTCTATTTTTCTTTCGTTTCCTCTTCCGAGAAGATATCAATTTTGGGGTCTTGGAATGTTTTGTTCGTGGTGTGTTTATCCAGCGTCAGCAAGAGTGACGGGAGGAGGATCAAGTTGGAAAGCATGGCGGCGAGCAAGGTGATCGATACTAGGATTCCCAGTGCGACGGTTCCCCCGAAATCGGAAAGGGCGAAGATACCGAAGCCGAAGAACAGGATGATTGCGTTGTATATCATACTTTGTCCCGCTTCTTTCAAGGCCAACACTGCGGAGGAACGGATACTCCAGTTCGTTCCCTGCAATTCCTGACGGTATTTGGCCAGATAGTGAATGGTTCCGTCTACCGAGATTCCAAAGGCAATACTGAATACCAGTATCGTGGATGCTTTGATGGGGATTCCGAAATACCCCATGATGGCAGCCGTGATGATTTGCGGGATAATATTGGGGAGCAATGCCACGAGTACCATACGTTTGCTCTTGAACATCCACGCCATAAAGAGGGCAATCAGAAGAATGGCCAAGGCAAGTGAGGTAAAAAGGTTGAATACAAGATATTGGGTTCCTTTAAAGAAAATGATACTTGAACCTGTCACTTTCACCGTGTAACGATCACTTGGAAAATACTTCTCCGCGATTTCATACAGTTTAATTTCTTTTTCCTGCATTTTCTTGGTGCCGATGTCTTTAATCCGGAAACTTAACCGCGTTCGCTGGAGAGTGGAGTCAATAAATGAATTGGCTTGGTTACCAAGTTCTCCCGTGGATTGTGAAGCGTATTTCAGGATGAAATTCTTCGTCATATTGGTCGGAAGTTTGTAATAAGTCGGTTTACCGTTATAAAAGGCTTGATTGGCAAACTTGATTACTTCCACGATAGAAATAGGCTTGGATACATCTTCATCTTCGGCTAATTCTTTGGAGAGTCTATCCAGTTTTTCGAGATTAGGTAAATTTAAAACCTGCTTTGGTTTTTTGAAATCGACAGTTACTTCCAACGGCATCAGTCCGTCAAAATTCTTTTCAAAAAAGGAAAGGTCTTGACGAATAGGATCTGTTTCTTTCAAATCATCCACCATATAGCCGGTAGATTTTATCATGGATATCCCTATTCCACCTAGAATGACTATCACGATAGCTATGGCGTAAACTACATTCCGGCGATTTAGAATAAGCTGGATGACACGATCTATTGTATTATTTACTAATTTGTTATGCAGATGTTTGATTTGTTTGCTATCCGGGTTGGGCATAAAACTGAATCCACAGGGAATCATGATGAGGCACACAAAGTAAACAAAGGCGATACCGATAGATGCCGTGATACCGAACTCTACCAGAATTTGGCTGGAAGTCACGATAAACGTGGCAAATCCGGCAGCCGTTGTCAAGTTACTCAAGAAAGAAGCGTTTCCGATTCTTTGAATCATGCGTTGCAATGCCTTGATTTTGTTACCGTGTCGATCGTATTCCGCGTGGAATTTGTTAATCATGAATACCAGATTCGGTATACAGATCACGATTAATAATGGTGGAAGCATGGCGGTCAGCAGAGTAATTTTAATCCCCAGCATAGCCATGACGCCGACCGTCCAACTTACGCAAATCAGTACAATCAACAAGCAGAAGCCGATAATCCGGAACGACCGGAAAAACAGGTACAAGATGCACGTGGTAATCAGCAAGGACAAGAAAATGAACATGTACATTTCTCCCTTGATATTCTCGGCATTGATTACCCGGATGTAAGGCATCCCCGAATAATGCATCTGTATGTTATATTTCTTTGAATACTCTTCCGTGATTTCCAACACATCCTTTACCAGTCCTACCCGTGCCGGAGAATTCATCACATCGGCGGAAACCGAAATCATCATCCCGTAAATATCTTTCGCCTTATTAAAAAGCGTCCCGTCGTAGAAGGGTAAGTTTTCAATAATATTGACAAGGCTGTCCAGTTCCTTCTGATCTTTGATACGATTCGGAAAAATGGGATGAATCTCGAATTTTTTGTTGAGAGTGTCCTTTTGCAAGTTATATGAATGCGTAATATCCACGAGGGCAATGACTCCATGCAAAGCCTTTAAACTATCACACATGGCAATCCAGTCATTCAACTTATCCAACTGGTAGAAGTTCGAATCTTGAACAGCAAAAACCATTACATTGCCTTCTTGACCGAATTTCTCGTGAAAATCAACGTAATCCAGATAGGCGCTATCTGTGGCTGGTAGCAAATTGGCATATTCGTAAGACATTTCCACTTTTGGAATTTGGAATCCCATGAAGATGGTTATGATCAAGATCTCTGTAATAAAGGCAATCCGGTTACGAAGAAGAATCCCTGCTATCTTAGTCCACATGATATATTTTATTGTTTACGCATTTGTAGGCAAAAGTAGGATAAATGTGGTTAATCTTTAAAGAGTTTGGGATTTTTTTTGTGCCGATTAGCATCTCTTGCCGTTTTTTTTGCAAAATTATTGTTTATGGCCTCGTTCAAATCCACCCCTGTTTGATTTGCCAAACACACCAAAACCCACAATACATCGCTTAGTTCTTCGGCCAAATTATCTACTTCTCCTTCTTTATAGGATTGTTCCCCGTACTTCCTTGCTATCACCCGGGCTAATTCCCCGACTTCTTCCACGAGAATCGTCATGTTTGTCAACTCGCTGAAGTATCTGACTCCATGCGTCTTGATCCATGCGTCTACTGCTGTTTGTAATTCCGCAACATCCAAAGTGTTATAATTTTAAAAGTGAATTAATTTGAAAGTCCCAAAAATAGTCATTTCATTTTTAAATTTTGGTTTTACTATCAATAATAATAGTCACCGGGCCATCATTGACGAGTTCTACTTTCATATCTGCACCGAATTGACCGGTTTGCACCGGTTTATGAAGCTCTTGGCTTAATACCGAGACAAATTTTTCGTACAGGGGAATCGAGATTGCCGGTGGAGCGGCGTCAATATACGATGGACGATTGCCTTTTTTTGTGCGAGCCATCAGTGTGAATTGGCTGACGGCAAGGATTTCACCACTCGTTTCTAAGATGGATTTGTTCATTACTCCGTTTTCGTCATCGAAAATACGAAGGTTCACTATTTTGGAAGAGAGCCACGCGATGTCTTCATCCGTGTCGTCAGCTTGAATGCCCACCAGTACAAGCATTCCTTTTCCTATGGAAGAAAACAATTGTTGACTGATAGTGACGCTGGCACGTGTAACTCTTTGAATAACTATTTTCATTTAAATTTGAGTTTTAAAATTTAGAGTGAAATATATGAATTTTGTTCATATACTCCACTCTAAACTTTAAATTTTAAATTCTAAATTATTTATGTCTTGCGTACAATTCTTTGATAGATTCGGCAAGTCTTCTCACACCTTCGATGTTCATTTCCTCGCTCATGTACGAGAAGTTGATACGCATGGTGTTTTTGCCTTTGCCATTCACGAAGAACACGGTTCCGAGAACGAAAGCCACGTTTTTCTCGATAGCGATTTGGAACAATTCTTCAGCGTCGTATCCTTCCGGCAAGTTCAAGAACAGGAACAAACCACCTTCCGGACGAGTCCATGTAACACCTTCCGGCATGTATTTTTCGAAAGCACCTAACATGGCTTCCAGTTTCTTGCGATACATTTCAACGATATTCTTCACGTTGGCGTCGAAGTAGTTCTTTTGGAAGAATTTCACCGTGATTTTTTGCAAGAAAGCAGAAGTACACAAGTCTGTGCTTTGTTTAGCCTTCACGAAGTTGTCTATCACCATCGGGTGTGCCAGTACCCAACCCATGCGGAATCCCGGCATGAAAATCTTGGAGAACGTGCCCAGCGTGATTACGTTACCCTCGCCGTTATCCAAGTCGTACAACATGCGTTGCGGTTTGCCCGAGAAGCGCAATTCGCGGTAGGGACTGTCCTCGATAATCATAATCTCGTACTTCTTGGCGATGTCCAAAATCTCGATTCTTCTCGCCTCCGGCATCGTCATACCGGCGGGATTCTGGAAATCCGGAATCAAGTAGATGAACTTCGGTTTCTCGCCTTTCGCTTTCATTTCAGCCAAAGTCTTTTCCAGCTCGATAGCGCTCATCCCTTGTTCGTCTTGCGGGATACCCACTCCCACGCCGCCATAAGAGTTGAAAGCGCCGATAGCTCCTAAATATGAAGGCAACTCGCAGATATATTTATCGCCGCGGTTCAAGAAGATTTTACCTACCGTGTCCAAACCTTGTTGCGAGGAGGTAATAATCGTGATGTTCTCTTTCGTCACGTAGCTTAATCCTTGGTCACGATAACGTTGAGCCAGAATTTCCAATAATTCCGGAACACCTTCGGTTGAACCGTATTGACAAGCGGCAGCACCATCCGTGGCGATTACTTCCGCGGAAATCTCCTGTAATTGTTCTAACGGGAAAGATTCTTTGGCGGGAAGTCCCCCGGCGAAAGAAATGATTTCCGGTTTTTGAGTTAACTTTAATAACTCCCTGATAGCAGAGCGCTTCATTCCTTTGGCGCTGTCTGATAGAATTTCTTTGTAGTCGCTAACCATGTTTATCTGTTTTAAAGTGAATATACGCTGTTATGTATTTGTGTTGCGAAGTTAATAATAAGTTTTTGAAATAAAATTTTTCATATCAATTTTTTAATAAAATCGATTGCAAAACTTTCAATTTCGATGTTTTAAGGCTGTTTTAGTAATAATTTAATTTTTAGACAAGCGGAGATAACGAGTGATACACACGGGAATAAAGGTTATTTGTGTCAGTTGTGTGTTTTAAGATGTAACAAAATAGTATACTTTTCGACAATTATATCTTAAAAGTGACTCCGGTAAAGAAATAAAATTCATACCTTTGTCTCAGGTAATTAATTAAAAAGGTGTGTATGAGAAAAGTTTTATCTGTTTTGGTAGCCGGAGTAATGTTCGGAGCCTGTTCCGACGGCTTAAAAAGTGACCTTACAAAGGAGGATGTTTCTCGTTTTATTACAACGGAAGAATTTAATGTTCCGGTGAAGGACGGGAAAGTAACTATAGTAACCGTGGGAGAAGATACGGTAGCCATTGGGTATTCGGAGTTTCCGATACTTGTTCCTAAAGGCGTGCAGGCAAAAGTTTCTTACGCGGATAAGAATGAAGATCTTGGGGGAAGAAGTTTGTCCAGAGGTTTTGATGATAAATTCCCGAATATTGTAGGAGAAAATCAATTCCGATTGTTTCAAGTGATTTGTTTCGAGGATTCTTGGGTGGGTGACTATGATTATAATGATCTCGTGATTCACGTGAAATACCAGCAATCGGGAAACATCTTTGGCTTCGGGGTACAACCGGTTGCGTTAGGTTCTACAAAAGAGATAAAGTTGGGATGTGACGTTTATAAAGGAAGTAAGCAAATCTTCAGTGGCCTGATCACGAAAGACAAGACTTGCCGAAAACAAATGTTCAATTACGGGAAAGAGCAGGATGACAAAGAGTATGAGGGGTTTCTCAATGTCATGTTCAATGAAGTAAATTTTGACCGGAATAGAACCTTTCTCGGTTCCACGATAAGAAGTTGGGATATATCCAAGATTAACGGGGAAGGGGCTATGAGAGTAGAATGGTTTATTGAAGTGGACGGTGGGACTCGAATATACGCTTTATCCGTGAATCACTTGAAAGAATCTTTGGATAAGGATAAATTGCCTTACGGTTTGGTGATTACCGAAACGGGAATGCAATATAAAGACAAAAACAATCAAGTGTGTGGTAAAGATTGGTTTAATTACCCGCAAGAGATGAAACATATAAAAGACGTGTATCCCGAAATTTGGGAATGGATGAACGGGAAGGGTGAATTTGACGGGAAGATTTATGAAAACGGACGAGAGATTTGTCCGGAAGGTGCTTTTAATGCTAATGAACTGGGAGTGTACGTGATAGAAGATGATTCCGGTGTATTGAACAACGGACGGCAGAATTAGGGGAGATTTGTCGGAAAATGATTACACGATGATGGAGAACTTGGTGAGGATCTTTTTTCATAGCAAAGCTATCGGCAATTTGGCTGGTAGCTTTTTTTATACTTGAACGGATTTATATATGTATTTGAGGCTTTTCGAAAAAAATGACTTGAAAAGTTGTATTGGAGAGTTGAATCTGCGGATTTGTGAATTGAAAAATATTATTTGGAACTAACGTTTTTTTCGATTAGTTTTGCAATTCGATTAGGAGCCCCTGTAGTTCAACGGATAGAACGGAAGTTTCCTAAACGTATGTTCTTCCAAACAATGGCAAAGGTAGTAAAATTTAGATTTATAGTAAATAAGAAAAGGAAGTTATAACGATAACTATTACATAAGGCTCTGTAGTTCAACGGATAGAACAAGAATTTCCTAAATTTTAGATAGGGGTTCGATTCCCCTCGGAGCTACTTTTCAAGTCCATTCCATTACGGGGTGGACTTCTTTTTTTACAGCATTTACAGCAAAAAAGAGGTATATTTGCGGATAAAAGTTCTACTATAGTTCTACAAAGATTATGGCTACATTCAAAGCAGAGGTGTACGCTCACCAAAAAAGGGCTGACGGCACATATAATATAAAGATAAGGGTTATACACCAAAAGAGGAAAAAGTACATCCCGACCACTTACTACGTGACAAAGGATGATTTGACACGCACGACTTTCAAATTGAAAAACCAAAAGTACATAGATGCCACCGATGATATGATAAAGAAATACCGTTCCATTTGTGACCGTATGGGGGAACGGCTTAAATCCATGACCGTTGAGCAGGTGGTAGATGCAATCACTAACGACAATGGGGAACACTTCGATTTGGATATAGTGGCTTATGCCCGTCAATACATATTGCACTTAAAGGAAACCGGGCATACAGGCAATGCGCTTTCTTACCAAGTAGCTATTAACAACCTTGTACGCTTTGTTGGCAGGGATAGCGTGAGCATAAAAGAAATCACGGTTAAGTTTATCAATGATTGGATAAAGTGGATAAAAGAGAATCCGGCACGTTCCAAACCCGAAGCCAATCACGGAGAAAGGGCACAGAGCCTATATATATCCCAGCTAAGAGCCATACACAACCGAGCAAAGAAAGAGTTTAACGATGAGGATGCCGGGCTGATACGCATTCCCTATTCTCCTTTTAAGAGGGTGGAAATTCCAAAAGTTCCAGTTACAAGAAAAAGGGCTATTTCTACGGATTTACTTCGTAAATTTTCGGAGCTGCCTTATTCTTTGATTATGCAACCGGGGACAAACAGGTACAATCTCGCAAAGGATGTCTTTCTTTTGAGTTTCTGCCTAATCGGAATGAATGCGGTAGATTTGTACACTTGTACGGATTTGAAGAAAGGACGAATTACATACCAACGGACAAAAACAAAGAATCGGAGAGCCGACAAAGCGGAAATATCTGTGAGGATAGAGCCGGAACTAAAAGCCCTTATGAAAAAATATAAAGACCATACCGGGCAAAGGGTCTTTAATTTCTACAAGCTGTATTCAAGCGTGGATAGTTTTACGGCTGCAATTAACAAGGGTTTGAAAAAGATTGGTGATGATTTGGGAATAGATGATTTGGAGTTTTACGCAGCCCGGCATACATGGGCAACCATTGCAAGCAATGAAGCCGGAGTAGATAAATACACCGTTCACACAGCTCTTAACCACGTGGACGAAAATATGAGAGTGACGGATATTTATATTGCGAAATCGTGGGACAGCATAGATGCTGCCAACCGTAAGGTATTGGATTATGTCAAGCTATCTTTGGATGATGTAACAGAAAAGAAGTATATACCCAAAAATAAGCGTGTTTTGCCTAAGCAAAATTTGTAAGCTGTTATAGTTCAGTGATTTACAAGCCTATTTTTGCTTAGGCAAAATTTTAATAGGTGTTTATCTATCCTCTAAATCTGTATTATCTCTGATAATCAGATAGTTGCAGATTTTGCCTAAGCAAATTGCCTAAGCAAAATGATTTTGCCTAAGCAAAAATTATAATATTCTGATAATCAAATAAATAGTTGTTTTTAAGCCTAAAAATAGCGTTTTGCCTAAGCAAAATTTGCAAATGATTGAAATACAGTGTGTTATAAGCGTTATTTTGCCTAAGCAAAAATATAGCCTTTTTTCGTTTGCCTAAGCAAAATTTGTAAGCTGTTATAGTTCAGTGATTTACAAGCCTATTTTTGCTTAGGCAAAATTTTATGCAAGTTATAAGGGATAATATATACTAATATATAATATTATATAGTTAATTAAGAGTAAATATATGAAATAGGGGTGTGGGGGAAGAACAAAAAAGGCGATGCTGATTGCACCGCCTATTGATAAATATCTTTCCGAGTTTACAAGTCACTCCCAAGACTTTTTTTCTATCTCAATAGAGATTGCATTGTTTCCTCTTATGTATTCGCATTCGATGGTGAATTTCACTTTGGCAGTATTTTCTATCCACCAAATCTCATAAATGGATGTACCCACACCGTTTTTGGCAACATAATCCCAAAATTCGGAACGGTCTGAAAAATCAATAAGCCCGGCTGATGCGCTACTGTATTGAGAACGGTAGGTTTCGTGGTTAATAGTAGAATCAATCTTATCCATATTGGCTTTATAGATTTCTACCCCTTTATCATAACCGCCATCAAGCGAACCATAAACGTCTATTTGGTTTATAATTCCATCTGCATCACTTTTGAATGTAATTGAATAATTGCTTTCTTCGGTAAGTAAGCCATATCTCAATGTAACTTTTCCAAGTGAAGAGCTTTCATTTTCTAAAGTGGCATTTTTAAAGTTAGATTTGACGTGTTCAGATGGTTTCCCTACGAAGCCAACGAGTTCATTCACATTAAGGGCTGACATGATTTTAGGCTCATCATCATTGCTACATCCTGTTATCAAAGCTATCAGGCAAAGCATTAGTAAAGTTCTCATAAGGTGTGTATTTAACGGTTGTACTTAGCAAGCTACTGTAATACACACGAAAGCGTGGGATTACTCCGAGGATTAAGAGGTACGACCAAGCACCTAACAGCCCAACAAGAGTAATGCCCACGCAAAGCGCAGGCATTAGCAAATTGTCTGAGGGCTGTTTCTGAAATTTGGTCGTTTTCTTAATCCCTACAACAATAGCCAATGCTATTTAGTGATATTTTAATTCAGCAGCAAATATAGTGTATTATTTGTTATAAAAATAGTCTTGCAGTGTTATATTTATAATGACGTATCAAAAATATATAGGTTTTTGTTTCCAAATAAGCGGGGATTTTGTACCTTTGTAGAAAATAGTAGTTTATATGGGTAATTGGAGCGTACAACAAGAAGCTAAGAAAGAAGTCAAGGAGAAAGAAAGAGCAAGTAGGGAAACGCTTGGAAAATTCTTCTACGACTTGGCTAAACTTGTATTTACGGCTATGGCTTTAGTTGGGGGCGTTTCGCTGATAATTGATGAGCCTCAGATAAAACAAGGGGTGTTGCTCGCAACAGGAATGCTACTGACATATATATTTGCTTCTATAGGTTATAACATTTTAAAAAGATAGAAATATGGATTTTATGATTATGTTTTTCTCTATATGCTCAGTAATAGGCATTGGAATCTTAATTTGGTTTAAAACCAAAAGCGGTAAAAGATGGTTATCTAATTTATGATATGGAAATGTTAGGAGCTATCTTTACCGTTGGAATAGTCGTGACGGGTGCATTTATGATTTGGCTAAGAACAAAATCTGGCAAGAAATGGCTTGCTAATTTGTGATATGGAATATTTGTAAGAAATAGCCCCATGCAGACTAATAATGTTTGCATGGGGCTATTTTTGTTCTTCAAACATTCTTCCAAATCCAGTAAGCAGCCATTTGGCACTTACTCCATAATCCTTAACCATAGGATGTAACCAAGATAATTGAAACCATCCACGCTCCAAGTCTTTTCTTTGCGCAATGAAATTTCTTCTATCTATGTTGTTGAGCCTACAGTATGTATTTACTCCTCTTATTTTCTTCATGGCTATAATGGCATCCAGCGCACTATAGAATCTTTCCATTATTTGCTTGCTTATGACGGTATTCATTGCGATATATGGCTCTTCAAATTCTCTATATCGGATTTTAGCAACTCCAATTCACTTGTAGGCTCATTGGTGATTATAGCCGTGGTGATAGCGTTGGATATTTCCCTTTGCGCATCTAATACCCTATCAAGGTTTACCCGGTTAATTAAAAGGGCTTCTTTGTAGAGGTCTATAACCATTCTGTAATACTTTTCCATATCAATACTTTCTTTGCTTTAAACCAAACACTATACGGCATTGGCACATCCGGCAGGATTCTCCATTTGGGCACTTCCCTTTTTAAGTTCCTCTATTTCGTTTTGCAATCTGCCTATCAATCTATTCAACCGTTCTATTTCCTTATCTTTTTCTACTAATATTCCATAAGGTGCAATCAGCTTGTCATTCATCATCTTTACGACTTGTCTTGAAAAAGCGTCAGCACCAGCAAACATGAAATCTTCGGGAGTGACTTCTTTTAATACCGTATTTTGCTTTGGTGATATATCCGAATAATATCTTGAAATATCACCAAATTTAGACTGCAATATATCCAATTTCTCTTTTGAAATTGGTTTTATTCCGTTTTCTATATTTGAAATATAGTTCTGTTTGCACATTAACAGCTCTGCTAACTCCTTTTGAGTAAGTTTTCTATCAATTCTAAATCGCTTTAAATCAAATCGTTGCATATAAATGAAATATTTTTAATAGAAAATATATCCAAAAAATTTGTTATATCCGGATATATAGCCTATATTTGTTGCGTAATTAAATAAATGACATTACAAATATAACCAAAAAGCGTGTTTGTAGAACATATAAATTGGAGAAAATGAAAAAAGTAACCCAAAAAGACTATCAGTCTTTTATTCAGATTTACAAAGGATTGCCCGAAAGGAGTGCCGTAAAAGCTCCAAAGACTGAGTTTGTGGAGGAAATAGCGGCTTTGTGTATGTGTAGTACCAAGACGGTGCGAATGTGGATTCATGGCGTACAAAAGCCGGATGCCCTCAAGCAAAAGATGATTAGTGACAAACTGGGCGTTCCAGCCAATATTTTATTTCCTGTTACAGAATGAAAGCTATAGAGTTCTACACAACCCCGGAGGGTGAAGTTACTATGCGCCCTCTCGGAGAAGCCGAAAGGCAGTTGAAAGAAACTGATACCGACTTTATCCAAGCTTTCTTGGCTATACTGAGGGAGTTTTATCCCGAAGCATACGATGCGCTTATGGATATATACTCTAAAAATTCAAACAACAAGAGGTATCGGGATTTCATAGCGGTTCGTAGATTCATTAAATGCAACTTCGGTCTGTATGACAACATGATTGATGTAGATGAGAATTGGAACTTTAATTTTGAGTTTGTAGGTTGTCCCTTACGTGGAGAATGCAAACATGATAAAGTTATTTGCGCTCCTAAATTCAACTCTAAGTTGTCCGATAGGCAAATAGAAGTTATGCGAATGCTCTATGATGGGAAAAACGATTCAGAAATAGCCGAAAAGCTGTTTATCTCTTTAAATACCGTGAATAACCATAGAAAAAACAGTTTCCGAAAGGTTGGCGTACATTCAATGGCTGAATTTATGCGGTATGCTATGACCAACAATCTTTTTAAATAATAATAATAAATGCAACACCGATGAAAGGAGAAACTTTAGCAAACCTTATCCAATGTGGCGTTACGCTACTTCTTGGCATTATTGCCCTTGCTGGGGCATTGTTTTGTAATGCCTCATTCCACTTCATTACCGCTATGGCTTGTTTTTGGCTGTCATGGGTTTTCTATACCGACAATGAGTATGGAATAGTAAGTGTTAGAGAATATTTTAAGAACCGCTACAAAAAGGACTGACCTATGGCAATTCAGATGGAACTATACGAGTTAAAGAACCTCTGTATGGAAATGGCTTCTTTGGGTGCTGCCAACTATGTAAAACAGACTACCCCGGCAAAAGACCTCATTTCACAACGTGAAGCATACAGACTGTTTCAAGAGTGCCGGGTGAAACGCTGGCAGAAAGACGGCAGGGTTTCCACTATCCGTGGCGGTAGCTCTATACATTCCAAAGTATTGTATTCACGTGCCGAACTTTTGGCGATAGATAAATCAGAAAAAATCAATTCTATAATTAACAAGTGATATGCGTACAATCAAATTAAAATCATTATCCCTTATCAACTTTAAGGGTGTCAGAAGCCTAAATATCGGTTTCTCCGATGCGGAAACGCTGGTTGCCGGAGATAACGGTACAGGAAAAACAACAGTATTTGATTCGTTCCTTTGGTTGCTCTTTGGTAAAGACAGTACAGGACGCTCGGACAGTAATTTCAACATTAAGACGTTGGATGCGGACGGAAAGCCTATTTTGCATCTTGAACACTCCGTTACTGGTGTACTATCAGTGGATGGCAAAACGGTAACACTGCAACGCTGCTATGTGGAAAACTGGGTCAAGCCACGTGGAACTACGGAAGAAAGCCTAAAGAATCATACAACAGAGTTCTATTTGAACGGTGTTAAGTTGGCTACCAAAAAGGAGTATGATAGTGAAGTAGCTGCCATCATCCCGGAAGATGTTTTCCGAATGATAACCAACCCTTTCTACTTTACATCAATGAAGCCGGAAGCGCAAAAAGAAATCCTTTTGGATATGGTAGGAACGCTTACCGACCAAGACGTAGCGCAGACCAAGCCCGAATATTTGGAGTTGCTGGCTCAGTTGTCAGGCAGGAGCATCGCCCAATACGCTAAAGAGGTAGCCGCCAAGAAAAAGGCTTGCAAAGATGAATTGTCAGTTATTCCCTCTCAGATAGAAACGGCTCGTAAACTTATGCCGGAGGAAGAGGATTGGGTAGCCATTGATAGTGAGATTGAGGATAAAAATGCCCGTATTCAGCAGATAGAGGAACAAATTGCCGACAAATCAAAGCTGAATGAGCAGGAATATCAACGTAAGGCTTCTATCCAAAAGCAAATAGGTGAAAAACGCCTACAACTCAATAGCAGAATGAATGAAATCGCTACAGAAGCTAACAAAGGGCGCAATGAGGCATCTTTGAAGCTGAATGAATTGGAATATTCGTTGCGTACTGAAAAAGCCTCTTTAGACAGAAAAAGGCAATCGGTTGCGGCTATGGATATTGAGATAGAAAAACTCAACACCAAATTGTCCGCATTGCGTGGTGAATTTGCATTTATCAGCAAGGAGGAACTTACCTATAATGAGGGTGAATTTATTTGTCCCACTTGCAAACGTCCTTTGGAAATTGAGGATATAGAAGCCAAGCAACGTGAAATGCAAGCCAATTTTAACGTTAATAAAGCGGCACGTCTGAAAGCGAATAAAGAGGTTGGCATGGCTAAAAAACAACGGCTTGAAGAAGTGCAAGGGCTTAAAGACCGTACCAATGCCGAAATCGTGGAGCTGGAACAAAAGATAGAGCGTATCAATGCCGATATTCAACAAGCAAAGGCTTATATCCCCGAAGCGCAAAACGTGGAAGCAATGATAGCATCCGACCAAACTTGCATTGACATCAAGAACGAGATTGTCGAACTTGAAAATCAGTTTAAAGTGGATGCAAAGATTGTGGACGTGTCGGAACTGCAATCGGAGAAAAGAACTTTGAATGAAGCCGTGCAAGGCTTATACAAGCGTTTGGCAAACCGTGAACAAATTGGCAGGGCTGAAAAGGAAATCGCCTCTTTGGAAGAAAAGCGCATTGCCAACAATCAAAAGTTGGCAGACCTTGAAAAATGGGAGTTTACGGCACTCCAATTCCAAAAGGATAAGGATGCGGAGTTGTTGAAACGCATTAATGGAATGTTCAGGTATGTATCATTCTCCTTTGTGAATGAACAACTGAACGGAGGCGAAAAACTGACGTGTGTATGCACCGTGAACGGTACACCTTTCCTTGACGTGAACAATGCCGGACAAATCAATGCCGGAATAGATATAATCAATGCCATTTGCACGGCAAAGGGGGTATCTGCACCGATTTTCGTTGATAATGCGGAAAGCGTGAACCAAATCATCCCATCACTGAGCCAAATTATCCGGCTGGTGGTAACTACAGACAAAGAACTAACCATTAAGTAATTACGATTATGACACAGCAAGCGAGTACGGCAGTACAACAGACTGCAAACGGAGGGCAGGTCGCCACCCAAAGAAAGCCTGTAGATATTCTTAAAAGCATGATGAATGCCGAAAGCGTACAAGAACAATTCAAAAATGCGCTTGGTAAAAATTCGGCAACATTCGTAGCCTCTGTAATTGACCTATACAACGGAGATAGCAATCTGCAACTCTGTAATCCTAAACAGGTGGTAATGGAAGCACTCAAAGCCGCCACGTTACATTTGCCAATAAACAAGGCTTTGGGTTATGCTTTCATTATCCCGTTCAAAAACTCCAAAAAGGATGAAAAGGGCAACTGGATTAAAGTGTATGAGCCGACTTTTCAAATGGGCTATAAGGGTTATATTCAGCTTGCTATGCGCACGGGACAATACCGTACAATCAATGCGGATGTGGTGTATGATGGTGAGTTGCGCAAGGTAAACAAACTGACCGGGGAAATAGCCTTTGACGGTGAAAGGAAAAGCGATAAGGTGATAGGCTATTTCTGTTACTTTGAACTTATGAACGGCTTTAGCAAGACTTTGTACATGACAGTGGAGCAAATGGCAAACCACGCAAAGCGATATAGTAAAGCCATCACAAGCGATAAGGATGTAACGGTAGAAAAGTTGCTGAATTTGGCTAATTTGCCCGTTTCTCCCGATAGCAACAAGGTTGGTTGGATGGGTAACTTTCACGGAATGGCACAAAAAACCGTTATCCGTAATTTACTGAGTAAATACGGCTATTTGTCCGTAGAAATGCAAAATGCCATCACCAATGACTACGAGGGTGACGAAACTTCACAGCGTGAAATATTGACCGACAATTACGCAAACAAACAATTGATTGATGCGGAAGATGTGAGCTTTGAAAGTGTGTCTGAACACCATGCGGAAAGCGAGCAACAAACGGCAACTATTGACCCCGGATATTGATAGCGTATGAAACTGATAGTTCTTGGTTCAAGTAGTAGTGGCAACTGTTACATTTTGGATAACGGTAATGAAGCTCTGATTATAGAGGCTGGAATCCGTTTCCAAGAAGTCAAGAAAGCGTTGGATTTCAATCTGAGAAAGGTTGTAGGGTGTGTGGTAACGCACGCCCACAACGACCATGCCAAATATATTAAGGCGATGGTAGATAGTGGATTTCACACGTTGGCATTACGGGAGGTATGGACTGCAAAAGGCGTTTGGGATTCCCGTTCTTTGGTGGTTAAAGAGGGCAAAGGCTATAAGATGGGTAATTTTAAGGTACTTCCTTTTCCTGCTTGCCATGATGTGCCATGTGTCGGCTATCTGATAGACCACCCCGATATGGGAAAGATGGTATTTCTTACCGATAGCTGTATGTGCGAATATCAGTTCAAGGGGCTTAACCATGTGCTGATAGAGTGCAATTACTCTGATAAGAAGCTCATCGAGGCGATTACAGCCGGGCGCACGTTGCCCTCACAGCGTGAACGTCTGCTTACCTCACACATGGAGCTTACTACGTGCAAGGGTTTTTTGGAAGCAAACGACTTATCCCATGTTTCGGAAATCGTGCTTTTACACCTTTCCGAGAATAATAGCGATGAGCCTTATTTCATATCGGAAGTGGAAAGGCATACGGGAAAAGTGGTTTATGCGGCAAAGCCGGGTTTAACGATTGATTTAGACAGAATATAAGGATATGGCTAAACTCCAAGTAGAAAAGAGAAACGGGTTATTTGATTTGAAGCCTCTGTACGAATGGATGCGTAACGCTTTGGATGGTATCTATAGGATAGAGGTTAAGAAAGTCAGAAAACCACGTTCTTTAGACCAAAACGGGTGGTTGTTCGGGTGTATTTACCCTATCCTTTTAGACGCTCTTTTGGAAGCTGGTTGGGAGTTCGTTTCAGTGGAACAAGTGCATGAGTTTTTTAAGGCTCAAATGACGGCTGACAAAGTGGTAAACAAGCACACGGGGGAGATTGTAGAGTTCCCATGTTCTACAGCCACTATGGACACGGTGACATTTTCCACCTATTGCGAAAAGCTGAGGGAGTACGCCAAAGAGTTTCTGAATGTGGATATTCCCGACCCGGATAAATATTGGAGAAGCCATGAAAAGAATACCTAACAGCTTGGTATCTGAGCTGATACGCTTAGTGCCCATTTTGATAGCAAATATTCCACCCGGACAAAGTACGAGAGTGGATAACGCAATAAGATTAACAAAAAAGATTATCAACAAATTAAAAACATTGAAAGATGAGAACATTTGAAATTACAGAGAAAGAAGTAGCGGCTGCATTTCGTGAAGCGGAAAGTGGAGAAGCAAAGAAAATATTGGCGGCTTTGTTCTGCAAGGAAGAAATGGTAAAACCTACACTGGACGATTACAAGACAATTCGCACGTATGAGGATGCTTGTAAGGCACTTGGTGAGCCTATTTTTGAAGACCCTAATAATTTGCCCAATCATATCATAGCCCTTATGAAGTTGGAAACTATTAGCCGGGCTTTGTGGGGTAGAAATTTCCAACCAAAGCCGGATGGGGAGGGAAGCAAAGTGTATTGGTATCCGTGGTTTGCCTTATGGACTAAGAAAGAGGTTGAGGATATGAATCCCGAACAAAGAGGTGCCCTTTTGTCTGCGCATGCGTGTTATGGTGCGACTGCGGGTTTCGGTTCTCTGGCTGCGCATTATCGTTCCTCGAGTGCGAATGCGAGCGTTGGGTTCCGCTTGTGCCAAGAAACGGAAGAAAAGGCTAAGTATTTTGGGCAGCAATTCATTGAACTTTGGGCTGAATATTTGAAATTCAACTTTACCGTAGGAAATCGTTTGAAATAAAAGTGTGTTTGTCAAACATATTATCAACTAAAAAATAAAGTGAAATGAAAGACATCATGTTAGCCGATACCCCGGTGGAACAAAGGGAACAGATTCTACGTGATAGCTGCGACCAAATTGTAGAACGTAGCTACACACGCAAATTTGACACGCAACAGATTAACGAAAGACGTGCTGAACTTGCAAACGTAGCAATTCAAAAAGCTGATTTGGAAGATGAGTTGGCTGGAATCAGAGCTGAATACAAGTCCAAAATTAAGCCTTTGGATGAGAGAATTGGAAAGGTTCGTGATGAGTTGAAAGCCGGAGGCGATTATGTAAAAGGTGATTGCTTCAAGTTTGTAGATGAAGATGAGGGCATGGTTGGATTCTACACCCCGGAGGGTTATTTGCTGGAGCAACGTGCCATGACGCAAGAAGAAAGACAACGTAACGTATTCCGTGCCATTAGAACGGATAGAACGGGTACGAATGATTGATTATTAACACATTAAATTTTAGTAAAATGGAAAATCAAGAAAAAGGATTAACCGTAAACATCGGTGAGTACAAGGGTGAAAAACCTATCGAAGTAGTGTACAGAATTGGTAATGCTCCTAAAGCATTGGACGAATTGCCCATTAAGCAACCGGAAAGTATTTCTGTATCAGGTGTTATCAGAACTCCGTTGGATTGGTTGGAAAAGCGTATTGACACCATCGACCAAAAGCGTGCGAATGTTAAAGTAAACCGTGAGAAAATGAGTATCACGCTTACCGTGAATGAGGATGATTATTACACCAAAAACACCTTTGTAGGTACGGTGGAATTATCGGAAGTCTTTTCAAAGTTCGGTATCAATGACGGAGAATGTGGCTGGATTCCGGCTAAACTGGGGCAGTTCCTGCGTTTGAATCGTGGCGTATTCATGCAAAAAGAGGATTGTATGAAGCTCGTTTCGGTATTAAAGAACTTCACGGCTAACGCCAAGACTGAAATTCAGAAACAGCGTGACCCGTCCGGCTCTATGGCTGAGGTGTACCGTTCACAGGTAGAAAGTAATTTGCCCAAGAGTTTCACGATTAACATCGCCATTTTCAAGGGAACTGCAAAAACGCCTATTGAAGTTGAGTTCGACCACTATCTTTCTAATGGTGATGTGTTGTTGCAACTTGTTTCGCCCGGTGCTAACGAACTGGCAGAGGACTACAGAGATAAGTGTATTGATGAGGTGTTGGACGGTATTCGTGCCATTGCCCCGGACATTGCTATTCTTGAAATCTAAATACTATATCGTGGGGGAGCAATCCCCCACTTATAACAGCTCATAATATGGCTAATAAAAAAATCATACCGCCTATGCCTTTCGATGCTACCGCTTGGTTATCCAACAATGCGGCTATGAGGTTGTCATTTGCTTGTAAGGGCTTGTGGCTGGATATGCTTTGCTGTATGTGGGTGAGTATAGAGCGTGGGGTTATGCTGAAACCTATTGGCGGTGCGTACACGGTTGATGAATTAGAAGCCCTCTACGGAAGTGGAACAAAGGAGCTGATAGAATCATTGATTAACGCTGAATTATTGTCTGTAAGGAATGATGGAGCTTTGTACAACGCTGATATGGTTAAAATGGAATCAATACGGGTAAAACGGTCTGAGGCTGGGAAAAAAGGTGGTGTAACTATGGGTAAACGGATATTAGCCAAAGTTGATGCGCTTGTGGAAACGCCACCGATAGAAACGCCACATACACCGTCCCCAACGGCTGAAACGCAACAAGGGGCGCAAGCAGACCTATTCCCCGATGATTTGCCGGAGAATCCACCGCCACTGACTGATGAACAACAGCGGAAGATTGAAAAAGCCAAGAAGTACAATTATGCTGATTACGTTACTTTGACACGTGATGAATACGCAAAATTATGTACCGAATATGGCGAAGAAGCCGCTAAAGCGATGATTGATATTCTCAACAATTACAAAGGTTCTAAGGGTAAGAAGTATAAATCCGATTACCTGACTATTAGGGGCTGGGTAAAAGATAAGTATTACGAAAATATGAATAGATATGGACAACAAACTGGTACAACGGCTGCAACAGATATTGGCAAACCAAGCGCAAAGAGGACTTTTAGGGACACGCTTTAAGATTGAGAAGTTTCCCGAACAAGACATAGCGGAAATGCTAAGGATGTGTTATCAGTCAGAAGTTGAGCGCAGAAACATGAAGTATGTTTCGGATGAAGCCACGTTGGAAAAGATAGGCAAAGCGGCTAAGTTCCTTTGCGGAAACGGAAAGTTCGGCTTGCTTCTGTATGGTACGGTAGGGAGTGGTAAAACCACGCTTGCAAAGGCGATATGCAACATTATAGGTATCTTGTACAATAGTGATTTATCTTCCGAAAGAAAGGGAGTGTACCGCATATCAGCTCTGAACCTTGCCAAGTCAATAGCCGATGACCCGACTTATTTCAACAAGCTAAAGAATCAAGAACTTTTGTTTATTGATGATGTGGGCACTGAACCAGCAAGCGTGAAAAGTTGGGGCAACGAGTTTTCCCCGGTTACTGAACTAATTTATGCCCGATATGACAGGCAGCTATTCACTATAGCCACTTCCAATTTGGCAGATGAGGAATTTGGCGACAGGTACGGAGAGCGTATTGCTGATAGAATGGAAGAAATGTTTGAACGGCTGCACTACAGCCAAAAAAGCTATCGGAAATGAGATTTGCGCTCAGAAACAAAACAAAGCTCATTAATGCTTTCGGTGAAGCGTATTACAACGAACTTATTGCAAGCATTAATAGCTTTCAATCTAACTACACGCCCGATTGCCATTATTGGAACGAGGCGATACAAAAAGAAATGCTGGATATGCCAAGTAGTACCCACCCGGATAAGACATTTTCGTTTGCCATTGTAAGCGAAATGTGGGATGTGATAACGCTTGCTTATTATTCAGCGAGTAATACACCAAGTAAATAATAAAGCTATGCAACACCAAAAATCAGAAAAGAAAAAAGTGGTTGTGACCTTATGCCGTGTATTCCCGGTTACACATTCTTTGGCTGGAAAGCCTACAGAGTTTGAGGGAAAACTAAAAGAGCATAAGAAGATACATACTATACGCTACAATAAGAATGGCGTGTGGGATAAGAGATATAAAGATATTGCATCCGGCAAAAAATATCTTTCAGTGCGTGAATGGACGGGCAGACCGTACAACTCAGAACAACGGGAATTTGCCCGGTATGAGAAGATAGGTTTACAGCATATTACTATGACCTATGGAAGCGATGATACCATACCCAAAGTATGGGTAGACAACAAGAAAGTTTCAATCAATGAAGTAGCAAAGAATGATGGTTTGAGCGTGGAGGACTTTGTAGAATGGTTTTTCGGGAACAACAAAGAGAATGTTTTTGAAGGTGTTGTTATTCATTTTACCTCTTTTAGATACTAAGACATGGAAAAGATTTGTAATAATTGCTCTTTTATGGAGTTGAAAAAAATAAGGGACGGTTATAGTGCTTATTGCTGTATGGCTCATACAATAGTTAAGGGTGGTACTAAACGTACAGACCCCAAAGGTGTACTTCCTCATTTCAAATGTAATTGTGGCAAATTCAATTGCAAGTATGAATGAAATAAGACACTGTAGCGAATGTAAATACTATTGGTGTTATCCTCATACAACCCAAATGTATTGCTACAAATTAGGTAGGCGCATAACAGCAAGAAAGAAGTATTGTAAACATTATAAGCCCAATAAATGATAGTAGTATGGAAACGAATAAAACAAAAAATACAGACCTGTTTTTGATTGACCCCCGTAATATCGTGGTTGTGGACGGTTTCAATGTAAGACGTGATTTTGACCTTGACGAACTGAAAGAGCAAATAAAGGCAAAGGGCGTCTTAAATCCTCTGACGGTTATAGCCTTTAAGGATGATGAGGGCAACGAGAAATACAAATTGGTGGATGGTGAACGCAGGTATAGGGCTACCATGTTGGCTATATCCGAGGGTGCGGATATTCCTTATGTTCGTGCCATGAAAGCCCGAAAGGACGCTTCTACTGAAGAATTGTATATTCAACAGATGATGCGTAACGAGGGTAAGAAATTTACCGAATACGAGTGCGCTATCATGTTCAGACGTTTCAAAGAGGAATTTGGATATAGCCAAGTTGAGATAGCGGATAAGTTCAAGAAAAGCCCGGCTTTCATAAGCAAATGCCTTTCCTTGTTGGATTTGCCCCCATACATTCAAGAAAGGATTATGAAAGGGGAATTGTCGGTTAAGGCAGCTAAGGAGATTGCCGCCAATTATGGCAGTGAGAAAGAACAGGTAAAGGCTGCAAAGTCGGCTGTGGATAACGCCAAAGAAAACGGTAGGGCTACAGCTACCAATAAGGAGGTTCTTAATTCTCTGAAAGATTCCAAAGAAGCAAAAGCCATTGCGGAAGCTCTGAGAAAGGTTTGGGCTTATTTGGATGGTGAGGTTATCGTGGACGTGGATAAGCTGGCAAGGCTATTGGATAAGACGGAAAGCCTTAGCCAAGCGATGAGAGAATACAAGAAAGGGGGCATAAAATGAAACTGAGAAAAGAAAAGGAACAAATACCTGCGGATTTCCGCAAACAAATGTATGAGAACTACAAAGCCAATATGACTTTATACGGTAAACCAATTCTCCCGTACAAGCAATGGCTGAAAGACGTGTTTAACACTAAATTACCTTGTTGTGGTAAATAGATGGCATGAAAACGCTGATGATTGATATAATGCTGAATGACCGCTTTTATGCGGCTTTCAGATACAAGTATTGCCCAGCTTTCAAATTCGACATTGAGGATATGGCTAACAAGGTTTATGGGCGATACCCCACCCTGCGAAAAAGGGCTATGAATGGCGAAAAAGTAGTATTTGTATTTTAATGATTTCAAGATATGGAAATTAAAAAGAAGATAGTAGTGCCTACGGGCGAAATATATACCGCTATAGGTGAAAAGGGAATGTTGGAGTTCCTTACGGTTGGAGATTATGGTAAGAACGCTAATATCAAAGCGGACTTTTTGGGGATTACCCGTGATTTGAACGGTGTACCCAATGGCGAGCCGATGCCTCTTACTGAAAAATGGGTGATTACCATTTCCACACAGTACGGTTGCTCTATGGGCTGCAAGTTCTGCGATGTTCCAAAAGTGGGTATTGGGAGAAATGCCACTTTTAATGATTTGAAAGGAGAAGTGCTAACGGCTATCAAGCAACACCCGGAAGTGAAGCACACGAAACGTCTAAACATACATTATGCACGTATGGGAGAGCCTACATGGAACGCAAATGTGTTACTTCATGCAATCAGTGTAAAGAAGGACATAGAGCCGTTTATAGGCGATTCTTTGGTACACCCGGTTATAAGTACAATGCTGCCAAAGAGAAATAAGAAGCTGGTTGAGTTTTTACATAAGTGGTGTTACATAAAGAACGAGCTTTATAAGGGTGATGCCGGACTTCAATTCTCCATCAATACAACGAATGATGAAGAAAGAAATTATCTGTTTTCGGGTAGTTCGCTTTCACTTGGTGAAATATCAGAAATTGGGAAATCGCTGCCTATGCCTGTTGGCAGGAAATATGCCTTAAACTTTGCTTTGGCAGATGATACACATATAGACGGCAAGCGTTTGAGAGAGCTTTTCAACCCCGATAAATTTATGTGTAAGATTACCCCATTACACCGAACAAATAGCTGTGATGAGAACGATTTGCACACAAGCGGAGGCTATGAGCTGTTTACCCCATATAAAGCCGTGGAGGAAGATTTGAAAGACAACGGATTCGATGTTATTGTGTTTGTCCCCTCTTATGATGAAGATAACGGGCTTATCACGTGTGGCAACGCTATCCTATCCGGGAAAGTTCCTACTTCAAGTTACCAAGAAACAATATACTGATATGGCTAAAATAGTAGATAATCCCAAAAGGTTTAAGGTGATTGAATTGAGCCGAAACGAGTTGGCTAAAATTGGCGGTATTGGTATTTGCGATAGATGTAACGGTACTTCTAATGCTGGCTATTATGTAGCCGTGCTAAATTGCTGGTTTTGTCCTAAATGCTACAATGAATGGTACGGATGCGCCACTCATTACCCGGAAGATATAAAGATAGAAAACAAGAATTTTGAGTATTATAAAAATTTATTTGACCTATGAGCAAAGAGGAATTGCAAGCAAAATTGGTGAAAGCCAACGCAGAGAACAAAGGTATGGTGGTTTACCCTGAATACTTCAAGAAGAAAAAGAAGCGTATGCGCCCCGACTTCATAAAGAAGCTGGAAGAAACTGCAAAAGCGGATTTTACCGATGTGGATGATTACGGAGTGTATAAGGTTGGTTCTTTCCTCTATAAGAATGCCTTTGTAACCATATCTAAAGAAGATGGGTTATGGACGTTGCACGTGATAAGTGAAGCTCCGATAGGTTTGCCACTCATTAAAGAGGTGAGGTACAAGTATCTGCCTAATAACCTTATGATGGCTCAGATTTTCGGAGATAGAGCCGAAGCAAACGAGATTAAGGGTGTTATTCTGTATCAGATTCCCAACGGAGAAATGGAGGCTGAATAATGATTTATGTAGGGATTGATACGGGTGTAAATACCGGGTTCGCTGTTTGGGATAGCAAGCAACGTTCCCTGCTTCAAGTATGCTCTTTGCCTATACATAAAGCGATGGAGCGTGTACGTTCCTTGTATGATGAGTATAAGGCTGGTATAGGTGACAAAGTGATTGTAAGGGTGGAAGACCCCCGGCAAAGAACGTGGTTTGGAACGGAGCGTATGAGCCGTGAAATGGAACGTAAGAAGTTGCAAGGTGTAGGCTCTGTGAAACGGGATGCCTCTATATGGGATGATTATCTAAAAGAGTTGGGCGTGGAGTATGAAATGGTTGCCCCGAAACGCAATGTAACCAAGCTGACACAAGAACGGTTTAAGGCTTTGACTGGATGGCAAAAACAGACAAATGAGCATGGACGTGATGGCGCAATGTTGGTTTATGGCTTTTAGTATTCTTTTTACGGTTAAATATGTGTCTGTTAAACGCATATTTAGTATATTTGCAATATGATTCACCAAGTAAACAAATAAGCTATGGGTATGTATATTCTTATCGGATTAACGCTGTTTTTTTTAGCCTTGTTGCTCATGACCGAGTATATAGGTAGGAACTTTTGGAGGTTTGCCCCAAAAGAGCATTTGAAGCAAGGGGGAAAGATACACGTTTATATCAATGGCAAATACGATAGACACGCAACCATTACGGGCGTGTCCGATAATTCGGTTAGTATCTATGGTGCGGTGGTATTGCCCGTTGATTACCGGGGTTCTTTCTATGCCATTGGCAAAGATTCCGTAGGTGCAAAGCTGGTATATGTGAAGTATCGCAGACGTTACCGCTTTGTCAAGCTCTGTGAGCTTCTTAGAAAGGGCTTCTGTGTAGAAGATGATGAGGAACAATTAATACCGGATTCCCATTCTTCGGAGAATGACGAAGCCAAAGACGAAACGGAGGTTGAGAATGAAATGTAGTGAGATTACATACAAGAAAGTTTCGGAGCTGGTTTTGTTGCCCGAAAATCCCCGTACCATTACGAAGAATGACTTTGAAAGGTTGGTGGATTCCATAAAGATAAATGGCTTTTGGAAACACCGACCTTTGGCGGTTATGGAGCGTGACGGTAAACTGGTGGTGTTGGCAGGAAACCAACGCTTGAAGGCTGCAAGGAAGCTGAAACTTGCCGATGTGCCCGTTATTTTTTATTCGGAACTGACCCCGGATGAGGAAAAGGATATAATTCTGAGGGATAATATCAACAATGGCGATTGGGATTGCAATGCCTTACAAATGGATGAGTTTTGGAAAGATGTAGATTTCGGCTTTATTGGGCTTGATTTTCCATCCGATGATGAGAAGTCCGGCAAGGGTAAGAAGAAAGCGGCTAAAGAGGCAGAGAAAACGGAAGACGACCAAAACGCAGAGGAAGAAACGGACGATGAGGAACAAAGCGAGGAAGAAGCCGAAAAGGAATCTTTCTACCGTTCCATGTTTAAGGACGTTCTTTATGAAAGCGATAACGTCTTTGAAATTCCCAATCTCTTATTGGATATGCAAGCCGGAAAGATGGAATTGCCTTTGTCCCCGTGGGGTGCTAACAGCCGTTTGCGTAAAGATGTGGCAACGTATCATTTCTATGTGGATGATTATAGGTTTGAGGCTCTTTTCAAAGACCCGATAAATTTGCTAACAAGCGGATGCAAGGCGGTGGTAGAGCCGAATTGTAGTTGCCACGACCAAACGCCTATAGCGTGGGGCATTCAGCTTATCTATAAGAAACGTTGGCTTTCTCGTTACTTCCAAGAATGCGGAATCAAGGTTTATGCTGACTTGAATGTTTCTCACAAGTTTATTGAGTACAACAAAATGGGTATTCCCAAAGGATATAATGCTTTCTTTACCCGTGGGCTGGACGGTTGGATGGAAAGCCTTAAATCTGATTTGCAAGTAGCCCAAGAAATAAGCGGGCTTGAAAAACCAAACCTTATCGTTTATGGTGGAGGTGCGGAAATTCAGAAGTTCTGTCGTGAACATGGGCTGTTGTACGTCACAGATTTTATTAACGCAAAAAAGAAGTAAAGTATTATGGGACGAAATTCAAGCGGAACACGTGGAGGACTGCAACCGGGTGATGCAACCTATAAAGGCTCTATTGGAAAGCCTGAACCTTTGGTAAACATGAAAGACCCGGCTTTGTATAAGGCAACCAAAGAAGCTATTTCACGCTATCATGCCGTACTTGGTGTAAGGCAAAAGAATGTAAAGTTGGCAGAACTATCGGCTGGCACTTATGGCGTACACGTTACGGCTAATGGGAAGTCAGAGGGTGTTTACCTTAACAAGAAACATTTCATGCAAACGAAAAAAGCGGTGGAAGCCTCACACAAGAGGGGCTATGCGAGTGGGTGGAGTACGAAAACCAACAAAGCGGTAGCCCATACCGTAACGCATGAGTTGGCGCACGCTACATGGAATGCCAACATGACAGGGGCAAACCAAAAAGCGGCTGGAAAGGAAGTGAATAAATTATTTAAGTCTTGGAAGAAAGACAATAAGAAATCCGGGTATGGAAAGTATGCGGAAACCAATGTGTCGGAGTTCTGGGCTGAAACCGTTACCAAAGCAATACATGGTAAAAGTGATAAATATACCAAGAAAGTAAAGGAAATCTGCAAGAAATACAAACTATAGAGGTATTTTTGCTTAAATAATTCAATGCAACATGAAGAAGATAGAATTAACCGCTGACGAGATTAAGGTAATCAAGCAGCAATTAAATGGTGAAATCGAGGTTTGGAATGCTGATGATTATCAGCAAAAGCATCTCACTTCGGTAATTGACAAGGCAAACGCCCTTTTGAAGGAATTGGATGCCTACGATGAAATGATAGACGAAAAGGGTGGTGATACCATTCTTTGGTTTTGGGATAAGTACAAGGCACAAGAGGGTATCATAGAATAATTAACCGGGTAAAGGGAATCGGACGGTATCACGCTATCCGATTTTCTTTACTTTGTAAGTGTGTTTGATGAACGCATAAATCAACGATAAATCAACGGATGGCACTTTTTGAGAAAGGAAATAAAATAGGGAATAGATTCTCATCTGATAACCAACCCCAAAATTCGGGTAGGAAGCCGTCCGTGTATAAATACATCAAAGATATTACGGGCAAAAAGGTAGCCCCGGAAATGAGCAAAGAGGATTACTATAAGGTTATCCGTTTCTTGATGGAAAGTACGCCCGAAACTTTGGAGGGGTTGGTTAAGAACAAAGACGGAACGCCCAACAAGAAAACGCCCGTGTGGGTGCTAAATGTGGTGTCTGCCATTAACGCAGATATTCGCTATGGTAGGACTTATACGGTAGATAGTCTGTTTGATAGGGTTTTCGGTAAGCCCACCCAACAGATAGAGAGCGAAGTAAACGCACAAATAACCAACAACAGCATGGATTTATCGGCTCTTACTACGGATGAGTTGTTACAATACAATTCCTTGCTGGAAAAAATAAAGGCAGGAAATGGCACGAAGTAAGGTTACAGACGTGCCGATGGCACTTGCAGTGAAGATTGAGCTTTTCAAGCGTGGCTGTTTCGACTTCATCACCGTAAAGGATGGTTTGAAGCATGAGAAGCAAGAACACGCTTTGAAGATACTTACCGACAATGAACACGTTGAACTTTTGTACGGAGGTGCTGCCGGGGGTGCAAAATCATGGACGGGTGCGGTGTGGCTTCTGTTTATGTGCCTCTGTTATCCCGGCTCAAAGTGGTTTATCGGACGTGCCGAGTTAAAGCGTATCACACAATCTACACTTATCACATTTTACAAGGTTTGCAATCAATATGGGGTTGATGATACCTTGTACAAGTATAACGGGCAATACAATTATATCGAATTTTTCAACGGTTCACGTATTGACTTACTGGACTTGCAATATAAGCCGGGCGACCCTCTGTATGAGCGTTACGGCTCAATCGAATATACAGGCGGCTGGATTGAAGAGGGTGGCGAGGTGAATTTTGGAGCTTATGATACATTGAAAACACGTATCGGGCGACACCTTAATAATGAACTGGGGTTGAGGCGAAAGTTATTCATTACGTGCAACCCTAAAAAGAATTGGATGTATGATACATTCTACAAGCCGGATAAGAAAGGGGAATTGCTCGAATATATGTACTACCTTGCTTGCCTTGTACAAGAAAATCCATTCATAGACCCCGATTATATAGAGGGTTTGAAAACCACAAAGGATAAGGTAAAGCGTGAACGACTTTTGAAAGGTAATTGGGAATATGACGATAACCCCAACGCCCTTTGCTCACATGATGCAATCTGTGAGATATTCGGGAATAAGATTTCAATCAAAACAGGTACAAACTATATTACAGGGGATGTTGCACGTTTTGGTGCTGACTATGCCCGTCTTGCCGTTTGGGATGGTTGGCATATCATAGAACTACAATGTTTCCCCGTGTCTAAGACTACCGACATTCAGACGTGGATAATCAACAAGCAAAAGAAGTACAGAATACCAAACCATAGATGTATCGTTGATGAGGACGGTGTAGGCGGTGGCGTAGTGGATAATTGCGACATTCAAGGATTCGTGAACAACTCTATCCCTTTCAATGGTGAGAACTACCAAAACCTACAGACCCAATGCGGCTACAAGCTGGCAGACCACATAAACGCTACGGAAGTGGGGATAGATGAGGATTTGATAAGCACTGCCGATAAGGAAGAAATCATAAGGGAACTGGAACAACTGCAAACATGGAAAGCTGATTCGGACGGGAAACTAAAATTGAAACCCAAAGAAGAAATCAAGATGGATATTGGTTGTTCCCCGGACTGGAGGGATATGTTTCTGATGCGAGCATGGTTTGACTATAACGAGTATGATATACCCGATGATATAGAACGCAGATTAGGTATAACCGCTTAAAAACAATAAAGCAAAATGGGATTACTAAACATTATTTCTAACGAGGTAAAGGCGGCTATTGGCTACCAACAAAACTTTGCCGACCTTTTGACGGCTAAGGATGTGACCCGTGCGCTTTCCATGATGAAAGCCCATGCGGAAGAAGCCGCCAATAATTTACGTGAGTATAAGATTGACACTCACAAAGTGATGGAGCGTAAGGATAGAGCCGTTTACGATAAGAAAGGCAACTTTCTACGTTGGAGTAAACGGTGGAAAATCCCCATTCCTTACCCTCAATTCATCAATGAAATTTCTTTGGTGTTCCTCTATGGCAGACCCGTAAAATGGCAACAGCTTTCAACGGGTACGGATTATGCTTTTCAGAACTACAAAGATTGGCTGAATGAAATACATTTCAATGCCAAAGTTAGAGAGGCTAAACGTTTGGCTGGTGCGGAGGGCATTTCTGCCATTCTTTACCATGTGTACCGGGATAGTGATAATAAACCATCCCTTTTGCTGAATGTGTTGAGCCGGGAAAACAACGATGATATTTATACCATTCGTGACCAATATAAACGGATTACCGCTTTTGCGTGGGGTTACTATCTGACAGAGGCAGGCAACAATACCGTTTACCATGTGGATATATACACTAAAGAGACTGTATATCGTGCCAAACGTGGCAAAATGGGTTGGGAGGTTGAGATAAAGGATAATCCAATAGGGAAAATTCCCGTGCTGATATTTGAGCAAACGCCCGAACATAAGGAGGTGCAACCCATGATTGAACGCTCTGAAATAATGGAAAGCACCGATGCAGATACTAATGACCGCTTTTCTAACCCGGCAATGGTGGCTACTTCTGAAATCCTCAATAGCTTGCCAAAGTCGGAAGAAGAAGCAAAACTGTTTATTCTCAAAAATGGCGGTGATGTACGCTACCTTACATGGAACGAGGCGAGCGAAAGCAAAAAGAATGAGTTTGAAAGATTGGATAAACACATTCTTTCAAAGTCTTTCACGCCCAACATTGATTTTGACAATATGAAATCATTGGGCAATCTTTCGGCAAAGGCTATCCGCAAAGTGATGTTGCTTGCCGTTATCAAGGCAGAACGCCACAAGGAAAAGCACGATGATTATATGAAACGCCACGCCAACCTTATGACGGCTATTTTGGGTAATGTGCTTGACTATCGGCATAAGGCTGAATATGATGCCTTGCTGTTAAGACATGAGTTCCAAGAGCCTTTCGGGGAAGATGTGAGCGAATTGCTTGCCGACCTATCCAAACAATACAATGATGGGGCATTGAGCCGTGAAACCTATGTAGAATTGTCCTACCTTGTAAAAGATGCGAAACAAGAAATAGAGCGTCTGAAACAGGAAGAAGCGGAACGGATGGAGCAACAAATGGAGTTAAACAAAATGGACGTTTTCGGAGGGGCTGAATAATGGAGATAGTTACTAAATTCAATCCGGGCGATGTTGTTTGGACTATGTATGACAACAAGCCACACCAGTTTAGAATTGCAAAAATAGAAGTTTCCGCACGTCCGAGCTATAGGGATGATGGAAGTTTGAACCCATCCCCTGTTATGACTGAGGTTTATATTGAGGAAAAGAATGTGCTTGCGAGAAATAACCCTATGACTATTCACCATCAATGGTATAATTGCTATGCAACCAAAGATGAGCTGATTAAAAAGATAATGGAGGAATAATTATGGCAAAATTGGAAAAGCAGAGTGATAAAAAGGGAATGTATTTATTTTGGTGTCCGGGTTGCAAATGCGCCCATTATATAGCAACCGCAAAAAATGATTGTGGCTTTCCTGTGTGGAATTGGAATGGGGATAATGAGAATCCTACTGTTATTCCATCTATAAAAGTAACCTACCCAACGCCCGAAAAGATGAATATATGTCATTCTTTTATTAGAAATGGGAAGATAGAATATCTTTCTGATTGCACACATGAGTTGGCTGGAAAAACTGTAGATATGATTGATATTGATGATATATGATTATGGCAAAGAAGAAACAGACATCAACGCAGAACTACCATTGTAGGGACTGCAAACACGCTTTCGACTTCCACGAATTGAACTGGAAAGGTGAGCCGTTCTTATGCAAATGCCCTTTCCATAAATACAGCAAGTTTTTAGATAAGGACTATTGCACCAACTTCAAACTAAAGTAGTGGCATGGCAAAGAAGAAGTACATAGACTATAAGAAGATGCAAGCGGAGCTTTTCAATAGAACGGAGGGCTACGCTGCCAATGTCCGTATCATCTACCAACAAGCATTTGAGCGAATAATTAACTTGGTAAAGGGTACGGAGTTGGAGGATGGAAAGCCTTTCTCTTTTGCTGACTATGGGTATAGCGAGGAAGTTACGCCCATTCTTAGGGATATGTACAGCCGTGTTTACCAAGTTATCCGGGGCGGTGTAGAAAAGGAATGGCTTGCATCTAACGAGAATAACGATGCTTTGGTTAAAAGTGTGTTCGGTGAACAATCAATAAAAGATAATCACTTTGCCCGTTTCTTCAAGCGCAACAAAGAGGCTATGGATGCTTTCTTTGCCCGTAAGAGTGGTGACGGTGGTTTGAATCTCTCTCAAAAGGTTTGGCGATATACGGGTATGTTCCGTGATGAGCTGGAAAATACTTTGGATTTGGCGATTGGTGAGGGTGTCCCGGCTAATCGTTTGGCGGCTCAGATAAAGAAGTACCTACAAGACCCCGATAAGTTCTACAGGCGTTTCCGTATCAAGGTGGGGGAAGATGAGAACGGGCAACCTATCTATGGCAGAAAGTGGAAACGCAGGGTTTGGGACAAAGAAGCCAACTCCTACAAATGGGTGGATGATAGCCCGAAACATTTTCATCCGGGGCGTGGCGTGTACCGTTCATCCGCACGTAACGCCCAAAGGCTTGCACGGACTGAAACCAACATTGCGTATCGTACAGCCGATTTTGAGCGTTGGGCGCAACTCGACTTTGTGGTAGGCATTGAAATCAAGCTATCCAACAATCATCCCGTATCTGACATTTGCGATGATTTGAAAGGTGTGTACCCTAAAACATTCCGTTGGAAAGGGTGGCACCCGAATTGCCGTTGTTATCAAGTGCCCGTACTGGCAAAGCAAGAAGAATTGGACGAAATGCTGGATAAGATTTTGGACGGGGATAATCCGGCAACGGTGGAATGTGAGGAAAAGGTAAAAGAGCTGCCATCCCAATTTACCGGGTGGATGCAAGCCAATGAGCAACGCATCAAGGATGCAACGGAGAAAGGAACTTTGCCCTACTTCCTACGGGACAATGAAAAGGTTATCTATCCACCGACTGCAAAAGAGATAGCGAAAGCCCGGCACGAAGCCCGGACGGAAGCGGAAGCAAATGCCATCCGGCAACGGTGGAATGTGAGGAAAGCGACCTATCACTATGGTAATAATATGCTCCGTGTTATGGGTGGTATTTCAGATGTTGATACTACGGCTTTAGCTGAGGCTCTAAAACACCCTGATTTGTCCGCTATCATGTTGGAAGCCCATAAACTGAAAGCCATAGGTAAGGAGATTTATTCACTGGGTTACATAGATAGCCCTATGGAGGTGGCTAAAAAGTTCTCTTTAGCCGATGCAAAAGCCGTAAACAAGGCGGTTGCTGATAAGCTGGCACAATGGGATAGCCTTTCTTTGGAACAACAATTAAAGAAACTGAATTTTGAAGCATACGACTTTTTAGGTGGTAACTATCATAATGTACAACAGAAGTACCCAACGTGGCAGGTGTCACAACAAGCCTATGTTAAACAGCTTGGCATTGTTCAAGATAAGATAGATTGGAAAGCCATTAAGGATAGCTATGCCGACCTATCTAAGTTCTCTACCAAGTCCAAGCCTTACCAATCGCTCATTGCACAGCTTGAAAATGCAATCAATGGCAATGATAAAGCAATGGCACAACAAACCATTGCGGAACTCAATGCAAGGAAAGAAAGCATTGAAAAAGCCGCTGCCATGCGTAAATCAAAAGTCAAGGATGTTAAGTTTAAAGATTCCGATTTTACGCAGGAAAGAAAGGATGCAGCGAAATGGTTTATTCATAGTTCGGATGCAAACGATTATTTCTTTGATAATGCCGTGGATATGTGGAAACTTGCAAGCTCCAATGAAAAGGCGGCTATGTATCAATATACGGCTGGTAGTAGTTACATAACAGAGCCTTTGCGTGCTATCAAGGGATATTATCACTACTATGGCAGTAGATTGTCCGAAGCCGAAAAGCATATTGCCGATATGACCCAATATATAGCCCGAAGCACACTTAAAGATGATGTTTGGGTAAAGCGTGACGAAATCAGTGCTTTTGTAAACTATCGTTTTGGATTGTCTGATTTGGATGCTTATATATCTGACCCGTCTAAACTGGTTGGCAAGGTTGGTACGGATGATTCCTTTATGTCGTGTGGTAATTGCCGGAATACGAACTTTGGAAGTAAGCCCGTTTGTCTGAATATCTATTGTCCGAAAGGTACACAAATGACCTATGCAGAGCCTTTCTCTGCATTTGGTTCAAGCCATGACAACGGGGACTATTGTCCGGGTAAGAAGTGGAACGGAACTTCTAAGCCTACAACAACGGGGGAAAATGAAATTATCCTACAGCGTGGCACTAAATTCAGGATCACTAAAGCCGAATACACAAATGGCAAATGGTATATAGATATGGAAGTTTTGGAACAAAGCCCGAAAGTGATAAAGGAAATGGTTTCTACTCCAATGGGATTCTATTGTAAGTATTGACAACATAAGAAAGGCGCATCAATTACGGTGCGCCTTTACTTTAACCTTTTATGTATGTAGTCCGATATAACTCTTTAAAGCCCTCTATATCCACCCTTTCAGCGTATTTGCAGTACCGATTGAAAAGCACCGCTTTCAATGTGATAGGCACACCATCGTACAATTCAAAGCTTGATAGTCCGGCATCGGTGTACTCCTTTAGAATAGGGGCAATGAGTTTACACCCGGCATCAGTGGCGGGTATAATTTGCTCAGTCCACCATTTTTCACAAAGCCAAAACATTTGCTTATCGCCATCTTTGAACGGGCATACCGTTTCGCCTTTGTAGAAGTGGCAAAATGATTGTAAATCGTTTTTATACATATTGTTTTCTATTTAAGTTTCCGAAAAAATCACCAACTACATTGAGCATCTCAGTAGGCAATAAGTCAAATGCCTTGTCTGAAATTTCTTTGGGAACACCCCAAAGGGCTTCTGCCATTGAGCCGACTATTGCCCCTATCGTGTCGCTATCCCCACCCCATGAAATAGCCCGTCTGATTGCATCCTCAAAAGAGGTACTTACACGAATAATCTTCAAACAAAGCGGCACAGTGCCTTGACACGTTTCATCAAATACTCCGGCATAATAATCGTTTACCATGAATTGAGGATAGTACGATTGCATTATATTCTCAAATACTTTCTGATTGTGGGTTGTTCTCAAATAATAAATAGCGTGTGCGACTGCTACAGCTCCTTTAACTCCCTCCGGGTGATTATGGGTTACTATAGCCGTTTTCTCTGCCTCCATCAAAACCTTATCCAAGTTGTCATAAGCCCATGCAACCGGGGAAACACGCATTGCAGAGCCATTGCCGAAGCTGTTATATGGTTGTGGGTTGTCTGAGGCTATCCAGCGGGCAAAGCTGCCACCGTATGCTCCTTTCGGATTGGGGTATGCCCTACACCATTGGAGAAACTTATCTCCGTAATTTGCGCCCGTATTGATTGCATCCGCTACCGCTATAGTACAAATTGTATCGTCTGTAAACGTGCTATCCTTTGTGAATAGTTCAAAGTTGTAGTTATCTGTATTGTCGAACTCAAAGCGTGAGCCTACAATATCGCCTATAATCGCTCCTAACATATTATACCTCCTTTTCTTTTCTGATACCCCTATTTGATTGTTTTGTATGGAGTGTGCCATATCGTATAATGGCTTTTCTACCCTTATGTTCACCATTCTTTAGAACATTCCAAAGAGATTCTTTAGACACCCCTACTGCTTCGGTTGGCAATAGCTCATATATAGCCGTAATGCTGCCAAAGTAGTAGTGACGTTTGCCCTTGTATGGCTCTTTCAATTCTACATGAATGACCTTTCTTTGCTGTTTCATTGCTATGTGTGTTCTATAAACGCAAAATTACTATATTATATTTAATAAAACAAATATTTACCAAGTTTATTGCATTAAGTAGAGCTAATTCGTTCTATCATGCTTTTTAGTTGCCTCGCAAAATTCCTTACAGCAATCTTCTTTACCGCTAAATTTTGTTTCTCGTATCATTCTTTAACTTCTTTAGGTTTTGCAATCGGCTTCCAATGGGTAACATACTTACCTTTTGTGTAAGGAAATACCCACTTGCTAACTTTTCGCATTGTCATTTCATCTATAGAATCATCCACAAACTTAACCTTGCAAATACCTTCGGCATTATCTTTAGGGATAGCATCGTTTACGCTTATCCACTGTGATTGATTTGCTTCCAATTCCTTAAACTCATTCCACCGCTTTGCTATTTCTTTGCAAAGGATATTTGAACTTTCAACATCGCCCAAATGAATATCTGCAATGGTAAAATTCCATCCGTCTTTAATGCACAATTCTGCATCCATTTCGTCCGCACCAAAGGAGCGTTTACCTCTTGCTGGCAAACAAAGTAATTCCAGTGTATCAGTGTCTAATTCACCTTTGGCGTACTGCCAATCTAATTTTATTTTCATCGCTATTTGTTTTTTATTAAAATGGTGGAAAATATGTTTTTACCCCAAGAGGATTAACTGTAAAATTATCTCGGTTAATCTTTATATACCATTCAAGCGTTTTCGTTCTTCTTATATGTTTCTTGATAGGTTTGGTTGATACCATGCTACCAAAGTATTCATTATAATCAAATTTCAACTTTTCCCAGTAATGGAAATACCGACTGTTGTATAATACATTCTTGCTCATTTTGATTTGTCATTCGTTATTAATAGTAATTACTAACTCGCTTCCATCCGGCATACGGAAAGCCTTATTAAATATCTTTTGGCATCGCTTTGGTGGATTTATGTATGATTTGTGCATTTCATCAAACATCCTACAGTGCCCTTTTACCTCACCGGGTCGTAAATGTGTAGAACCGTTATAAAAGAAAGGACACGTGCCACAACTTCCCGGCTTGTCGTAAAAGATGGTTTCATTTATTATTGTCATATAGCTTTATTATTTCAATTTTGATAGCCATTGTTCGTAAACTCGTGTAGCCACTTGCGCCATCATAACAGGCGGTACACTCATACCGCAAATGTAGTGCGGTGAAAAGCCGCAAAAATCGTAGTCTTGCGGGAAAGTAGAAGCGTTGCACACCTCAGATTTTGATAAATACACAGGCTTATTAAAAGGAATCGTGCTGTCTGCATGAGCCGTAAGCGTGTTGCAAATTTCATCCTCATACAAATAACATTGATTGAAAAATCCTCTTTTGCCTGTCAGCTTCCGATAAGCATTTGACATATCAATATCCCCATGTGTTCTATTATCAAACATTTCTTTCATGCGCTTGCCGTATGGTTTGCCCATGTAATCCGCAAATTCTCCGTAGCAAATCCCCGGCTCGTTGAAGTCCATACTAATATGTGGCTCAACATTGAAGAGGTCAGACACTTTCAAGAAATTCACGCCCAAATCATGCCTAATACATACAAAGAACACCCGGTTTCGCATTTGTGGTACTCCCATTTTAGAAGCATCAAGTAAGAAGTGTTGGCAATAATACCCAGCATCTTCAAAGTCCTTGTAAATGCGTCTTACATAATCTATGGCATTACCCATAAGCAAGCCTTTCACATTTTCCGCTATCACAACCTTTGGTTGAAGTGCTTTTGCCAAAGCAATGAAGTCGAAGAAAAGTGTATCAAGAACTTGTGCCGTTTGCCCCTCTCTGAACACCTTTTCTTTGCCCCAATCCTTTTCACGGTTGCCGGATAAGGAGAAAGTGGAACATGGGGGTGAGCCGTCCAAAATATCCAAGTTGTAAAGTTCGGGTGGTAGCTCTCTCTCTCAATTCTCTTATATCCCCTAAAAAATTGAACCGTGGTGCATGGTTGGTTACATACACCTGATTCACTTTAGGGTCTATTTCATTGCAACCTATCACATCAAACCCTGCTAACTTGTAGCCCATAGTTGAACCGCCACCACACGCAAAACAAGAAAACACCTTGCCTTTGTCTTTAGTGAAATTGGCTTCTGCCAGCTTCCAGTTATAATGGAATTTATGAATTTCCATTATTGCACCTCCTCATCTTTACACATAACGACATCGCCACAAATATAATCCCAACCCAAAATAGCATTGTGTTTATGCGCTATTTCCGTGGCTGTTTCGTTGGAATCTAAAACGTCTTTCCCATTATCATTGATTACGAGAATATCCCCATTGTGTAGGTTTATAATCTCAATGTAACCATCTACGAACTTTTGCAGTTCATCCAGTTGGAAGTCCAGCCCGTTTTGAGGTTGGATTTCCAATTTACTTCCGTCTGTCTTTATCAGTGTTGCCATCTTATTTTGCCTCCTTTCGTTTTAATTGAAGTTTGACCTTTTCAGCATCAAATTCATAGTTCATACATTTTTTGAAATTCCCCATTATAAGTATTAGAGGGAAGAGCATACCATGCTTGCATCCTCTTCCAAATTCGTCTGATGCTGCCTTGCATGAATCACATCTATAAATGTCTTGTACTGTTACTATTGCCATTGTGAGCCTCCTTTCTTGCCTTGTGAACGCCTTTAGTATAATTGCGTTCAACACGTCTAACGTCATTGTATTTTGCTTGCGCTGTAGATTCTATCATGTGGTTTTTTTCGTTTTCCACCCAATGAGCATCCGGGTGTTCCTGCTGTATTGCCGCTAAAATTGCATCTTTCAATATTCCCATATCCTAAAATTTTATTGGTTGATACACACGCTTGTTGGAACGAGTAATTTATAAGTCGTCCCGTTGGGAAAACCATCTCTAATGGCTTCTTGTATCTCTTTTGCGGATGGTACGCTGTTGCGCACTCCAAACTCAATCTTTCCCAAACGTCTGCCGTTATGGTCGAAAATGATGTAAGTGTATTCATTCATAATTCTGAAATTTACTTGGTTACTACTGTTACAAATTGGCACTTTGCCCAAAGCGTAAAATCATTGCTGCTTATGTACTTCTGATTTTTGGCTTCAATGGCTTTAGCTTGTTTTTCGCTAATCTCTTTGCCTTGCAAATAATATTTTTTCATACGGTGTTGCATTGTGTAGGGGATAGCTACCCTACTGGTTATTACTTTCTTAAAATTTCGTCTAATAGTTCTTTGTCTAATTTCCAAAGTTTGTACCCTTTGGCTATTTTTCTTCTGAGATACTCTCTTTCTCCAATCATAGCTATTGCTTTTTCTCTTAAATCTGATGCACTCCACTTTTCGGCTTGTTCTATAAGAAAGTTTGCAAGACATTTGCGTTCTTCGTAAAGTTCACGAACTAACACCGTTTTTTGCTCTATTTCTTTCAGAGCTGCCGGGTTTTTCATCCACAACTTGCAAAACGCATCTTTATCAAGGTCTGTATTCATGTAGCAAGTTTCAACCTCTGTATAGTTGTCCGCTGTTAGCTTCAACCCGGTTCTTTCTTCAAATTCTTTCTGTGTCATGGCGATATTATGTATTATAGTATTGATATTTCTTTTTGAGCTAATTTGCTGTCTGTGAGGCACAGCACTTCATATTTCATTTTTTTGTAGTTGTAAACTACCTCTAATGTGTTTTGCCCTCTGCCGTCTGCCCTTTCGTCATAAATGGTTTTGATATGCTGGTACATGATATTACCCATCATAAAGTTTACACATCCCGAATCATAGAAGTAAAATGCTACCGCATATTCCAATGTTTTCTTTTTATCAATACTCTTAGTTGCCATAATCTGAAAATTTAGTGTTGCATTATTATTTTTGTACTTTGTATATTTCAACATCAGGTACTACTTTCTCTACTCTGTTGCGTATGAAATCGGTAATAATATCTTCGTGGCTCCACTCTTTAGAATAAGACATTGTATCATGGTAGCCATCACAGATTACGCTTCCATTGCTGGTTACGGACAAGCTAAAATAGATAGCCATTTCTGCTAAACTGTGGCACTTAAAATGCTTGTTTCCTTTTATTAGAATATAATTCACATCCATATCACATATATTTTAAACGTTATCAATCTTATTACGCAACAAATATAGGCTATATATTTAATATAGCAAAGTATTTGGATATATTTTTGGATATATTTTCAAAATGCCTATGTGATAGTTGGTTTTGATGGTCTTTTAGTGGTGATTTCCTTTATTTAAGATGGGTAGAAATGCTCGAATGGATATATTTACTGCAAAAACAGGATATATTTTGTGCTTTTCTGAGGATATATTTTTGTTGAGTGAAAAAATATTATTCCTATTGTGTTAATTAAACACATATTTGTTATATTGAATATAGCAAATGAAAAATCGCTTTTACGTCTTGTTTTTAAACGTAAGATGCTAATAGGCAAGTAATTTACCGAGTAAAATATGTGTGTTTATAGAACGCATATATAATTTTATTTCATATCTTTGCTCTGTAGAAGTTCAACTTACTAAATAACAAAAGCAACAATGAATAAGAAACTCTTTGAGAAAGTCAAAGGCTTGTGTAAAGACACTGGTCTTTCGGAGAAGTACCTTAAAGCGATAACCGAAAAAATGGGTGGCAGCATTGAGGATGATTCTACCGATGATGAGGCAATAGAAAGTACGGCAAATCTGATTGCGGAAGTGGCTAAGGAAAGTCAAGGTGAAGCAACCCGATGGGCGAACAAGAACAAAGAAACCAAGACCGAAGAAGAAAAGAAAGCCGAAGAGGAGAGGAAAAAGAAAGAAGAGGAAGAACGGCTGAAAGGTAAGGTGGCTTTGGATGAAGCGACTGAAAAGAGGTTAAAGGAAATGGAAGAAAAGATTGCTAACTACGAAGCCAAAGAAAGCAAGGAAGCCCGTGCAAAGGAAGTAGTTAAGGCTATGGAAAAGCACAAAATTCCGGCTTATCTCCGTGACCGTTTGGCAAAATCAATCTCTGATGATGAAGATATTGAGGATGCCGTTTCCGCTTACAAACAGGAGCTTATTACAAATGGGCTGGATGATGAACACTCAGGGGGGTCTAAGGCGGCAAGTGAAAAGCAAATTGATGAAGCTGCTGATAGCTTGCTGGAATCAATAACTGTAAAATAAAAAATGAAATGAAAAGAAAGACTGCTTCATTTACTGGGATGCGACCCATTTTCACAGGTTCGCCCTCTATCGTGCAAGGCGGCTTCAATCTGGACGTGGAAAACCAACATTTCGCTGTTGGCGACACCGTGCCTGCCGGAACGCTTGCTATCAAGGATGAGGTGAAAAGAACGGTGCAAGTCATCAAGACTGCAAAAGTGGTGGAAGTGGATGCGGAAAATGCGAAGAAAGTAAGCCTGTACGTGGATGAGTTCTACGAGCCTTGCTTTGCCGTTGGTGATTTGGTGCTGAAAGACGGCACAGCCGCTACAGCCATTGCCGATGTCCCCACAATCGAAAAGATTGAGCGAAACGGAAACAATTACATTGTCACTCTTTCCAAAGCCATTGCTGGGCTTGTAAAGGAAGATGTATTGGTAGAGGTTGTTTCGGACGGACAAGCTGCCGCAAAATCAAAGGAGCGTGGTGCTTCCAACTCCGTACTGATTGCCGATGTGGAAGTAGGCGAGTTTGAAACCTCTGTAGATGTTTCTGCCGACACCATGCAATACGCAATGTACGAAAGACGTGTGCCGCCTATCCCTGCCGGGCAAAAGGACACTACGGGCGATTACTTGAAAGGGAATCCCCACGTGAAATTAACGAAATCACACTAACTAAAATTAGCGTAACGACATGAAATCTATTTTTTCAACATTCAAAGGGCTTCACAAGGACGGCAAACCGCTTGACTTTTTGGCAACGTGGAAAAAGACTTTTGATAAGGCTTCCGAACGTGAAACAATCCTTTTTCAGAAAATGTACTGTGATAGCTGGTTTACTACCAACACGCCCCAAATGTCATTGACTGCCGAGGCACTTGTAGGTAAGTACAACTTGCGTTTCATGGCTACATTGATAGGTGATGAATCACCTACACCTATGAGGCGTTCTGACGGCTTCGATGTGTGGACTAAGGAAATCCCCCGTGTGGGTCACAAGTTCCCCATGTACGCACGTGATTACCGTAAACTGATGGAGGTTTACGAAAATCCCCGTTTGAGTGAATCCGCTAAGGTGAAGCAAATTGAAAAGCTCCTTACCCACGACATGAAAGATGCTTATTTGGGCTGTAAGGACGTGATGGACTTTATCGCTCTGACGGCATTCTCTAATTGGGGTGTGGCTCAGTTCGTGCCGGAAATCAACAATCCGGGTGGACGTAAGTACGAGGTTGATTATCAAATGCCGGAAACAAACAAGCTGGTATCAGCTTTCTTGTGGAACTCTGCCAATACCAAAGCTGGCAAGTTGTCCCCCGTCCTGATGTTATCGGCTATCTGTAGTGACCTGCGTAACCGTGGCATCGAGCCGGGCGAAATCCTTATGAGCCAAGACCTCTATTTTTGGCTGCGTATGGACGAAACAACCCGTTTGTTGGTACATGGTAACGATAAAAAGGCTCAGACCGTAACAACGGCTCAGATGGCAGATTTGCTTGCTGGTAATGAAATCCCCCCTGTAACGGTGATTACCCGTAAAATGGGTATGGATATGGACGGTAAGCGTAAATCGCTTGAGCCGTGGAATCACAACTTTATCTGTATCAAGCCTGCCGGAGTTATCGGTGAAATTCAGCCCGCCATTGAAGATAGCGAGTTGATAGAGGAGGACGATGTGGATTACATGAACGCTGGCGGTGGTATTCGTATTGCCAAGTGGCGTACTGGTGAATCCACTGGTCAAGTTGCAGCCGAATACACACAAGGCTCTGGACGTTTGTTGCCTCTTATCACTGAAATTGGTGCTATCATCTGTTTACAGGTGCGTGGCTTTGAGGAAAAGGAAGTACCAGCCGATGCAAACGGTGTGGCACGTACCTATTGGACTAAATCCGAATTTGAGAGCGCAACAGCTCTTGAAGTAGGCTAAACCTTTTGCTTATGGAACTGACAGTAAAGAAAGCGTTTATAGACAAAAACGACAAAGGCAAAATCTACAAGGTAGGTGAAACCTTGCATACCGATGAGCTTAACCGAGTTAATGATTTGGTTGCAAGGGGCTTTTGTGTGATTAAGTCTTTGGAAAGCAAACAGACTGAAAAGGTCACTTTCCAAGACAATGAATATGATTTGAATGTGGTAAAGGATGCTTTGGAATCCATCAATGCCCCTGTTGCCAAAAATGCCGGGGTTAAGGGTGTAACCAAAGCGATTGAAGCCCTTTCAGATGAGAGTGTAACGGCTTTGAAAGAAGCCCTTGAAAAATAGTAGTGATGGGAACTTTGACAAAATACAATGCGTTGGTGGGTGAGCTTGAACCTTATACCCCAAGCCGCCTTGCTTTACAAAAGGCACTTGCTGATATGAAGATAAGCGACTGGGATAGTGAGTACAATGCCAACACAGACCAACGCACGATAGCCATAGCCGCTATAAAGGTGCTAAAGCGGATGATTGTGCTTACCAATGACACGTTAGGTAAGTCCTCACAAGGCTACAGCGTGGAGAAGTTGGAGAAGCGCATTAAAGACCTTTGCAACGAGAACGGTTTAGACGTTTCGGATTTTGTCGAAGTTTCTTCCATTACGGACGGCTCTAATTTGTGGTGATATGGCACGGATTAACGGAACTTTCAGATACACCGCTTTGCCTCTTGAAGCAACGAGGAGTGAAGCAACGGGATTTTACACGGACGATGATGCGCCCGTGTGGGTGAAAGGCTGTGAGTGCCAAGTGGAGAAATTCATACCTGCCAAGCAACGATTGGGAACGGACGGGCAAATGTATTCATACACCTTTGACGTGTTTTTACCATCCTACTTTGAGGGTGATTTGAGTATAGGCGCACGTGTGGAAGTGACTTTGGAGCGTGGCGGTGTGGATGAGTTCACCATTTCGGGAATAGATGATACAAACCCTAAATACATAGAGATATGGGGATAATGCCGATGTTTGACAAAGGGGCTATCTTAAACCCCGTGGCTGCTTTCCAAAAGCAACTTGAATTGGCTTTCGTAACCTTGTTAAAATATATGGGCGAAAAGCTGGCTAAGTATGCTAAGGATAACCACAACTACCAAGACCAAACGGGCAATTTAACCAACTCTATAGGCTATGCCGTGGTACAGAATAAGGAAATCGTTTACTATGGTGGGTCAGACCAGCCCGGAGAGGGTGCGGAAGCCATGTTGGAGGCTGCAATGAAGTATGCCGCCACGCTGCCAAACACTTTTTCCCTCATTATAGTAGCCGGGATGAATTATGCCGCCTACGTGGAAGCCAAAGGGTACAACGTGATTCTACCTGCCGAACTGAAAGCCAAAAGCGAACTACCTGCCGAGATTAACAAGTTGGTGATGAAAGCCAATAAGAAAGCAATCGAATTATTCGGGAACGCAGCATGATAACGACTGAGGAAATAGCAACAAGGGTTTACGCCATGCTTCAAGCAAGCGAGGTGAAAAACTTCATTTCGGGTGTGATTGATTACGAGCGTAACGACTACACCAAAGAGGATGTGATAATTGTCCCTCATACGATAGACGGTGAAGCATCCGTGCGCTACGGTCAGATAAACGTGAATATTCATGTGCCGGATAAGGTGATAGCCAAAGGCAAGGGGAAAGCCGTTTACAGGACACATTTTAAGAGGCTCATAGAGATAAGGGCAAAGGTGGTTGAAGTGTTGAAAAAACATTATGAAAGTGGGAAAGGCTATAACTGGAACATAGGGCGGTTTAACCCACCGATTAAGGAGAAAGACCAAAATGAACATTTTGTTTCCCTTGCTTTGGAGCTTACAGTAAGAGAAAAGAGTATCAACTAATAAAAAAATAAGATTATGCCGATTTTAGCAACAATGGGGTTGAAAAAGATTTATATCGCCCCTGCCATGACCGATGGAAGTATGCCCGCAAAAGGCAACCAATGGCTTGATTTGGGCGATGTGTATCAAGACACTTGCAACTTGAAAGATGATTCTCCCGAAATCACGGAACATAAGTCGGAAACGTCAAGCAAGGTTATTACGTTGGTGGGTGAAACACCTACAAATGTGGAGCTTTCTTTGATGGACCCGGATTTGGAATTGCTTGCACGTTATTTCGGTGGTACTATTGCTGGAGAAAAGGGTAAGCGCACTTGGATTCGTCCACGAAAATTGGAATACAAGGAATGGGCGTTATGGATTCAACCGGAAGAGGGCTTGTTTATCGGGTGTGCCAATGTGCGTGTTATCCCGACATTCGAGATTACTTATTCTTCAAAGGGTATCTGCCTTGTGCCTATGACTATCAAGTTCCAATCCAACTTGCAAGCCGATGAGGGAATGGTCGACCCAACAGTAGCATGACACTGGAAAAAGCCTGATAACCGATAGCCTCCTATCCCCGGATGGGGGGCTTTTTAACTTTTAAGACAAATGGAACAACTGAATAAAGAACGTGAATTGACCCGTGAAGAACGCTTGGAAATCGAAGAAAAGGCGATACAGGCACTTGTGAACATGGGAGTGAAATTCAATGTACCGCTTAAAATTAACCCGGTAAAACCGCCCCGCTTCATCCGTTGGTGGAATAGGTATTTTCCGAACCATGTAAAGATGTGGCGTGACAAACGTATTCCAAAAGGCTGGGACGTGTCCGAAACAGAAGTACCCAATGCCGCTTTGCAAACTATGGAGCGTGTATATATGCGCCACTTCCATTTGAAGCCTCTTTATTTGGGTACGATGGATTGTTTGAGGCGGTTGTATCTGAATATAGAATACGATGAGGAAAAGATACAAGCCGAACCCATACAGGAAAGCAAACGCCTTTTCAAGTATATTCCTCTGATGGCAGAGATTGCAGCCGTAGCCGTGCTTAACAATCCCGTGGTAGCTGACCCCTCTAAAGACAAAGAGGTAAAAGCCTTGAAAGCGTTTTTCATGGAACACCTTACATCTACTCGGCTTGAAAAGCTGGCAGACGTGATAAGCCAAATGATGAATCCCGGGGGTTTTACGTCCTCTATTCGGTCAATACGGGAGATAGGAACGACCAATCCGAAGAAACTCAAAGCAAACCGAGTAGAGTAATCGGGCTAAATAGCCCGTGGGGTAATCGTGGGGAAATTATCAAGTCCTTTGGCTGGACTTACGATTATCTGCTTTGGGGTATCAGTTGGCTAAACGTACAAATCATGCTGACAGATGCGGCACGTGTGGAACAAGAACCGGAGCAAACGGACGGAAATAAAGATGGTGGGAAGCCGCCTGTACAGCTAAAGACAAAGGATGATATTAAGAATTATCTGAAAGGAATAATGTAATGGATAATATAAACGGAGCGTTGGCGTTCAAAGCCACCCTTGATATAAACGATTTCAACGTGTCGGCACAAGCGATGGAAAGGAGTATCAAACAAGTTTCATCCACAGCCGTATCGGAATCGTCTGTGATGGATAACTCCATTCAGAGCTTTGCGCAAAATGGGGCGAAATACATTGTTTCCTACCTCGTTGGGCAGGGTATGGGGACTTTGCTTCAAAGTATCGTGCAAACACGTGGGCAGTTTCAACAGTTGGAAATTGCCTTTACAACCATGCTCAAAAGTGGTACGCAAGCAAAGGGCTTGATGGATAGGCTTATTGATACAGCCGCCAAAACTCCGTTTGACCTTTCGGGTATTGCGAGTAGTGCCAAACAGATGCTTGCTTACGGCTCAACCGTGGATAACGTGGTGGATGAGCTGGTAATGCTTGGTAACGTGGCTTCGGGTATTGGCGCACCACTTCAAGATATAGCCTACCTTTATGGAACGCTACGGACACAAGGCAGGGCTTATTTGATGGATATTCGGCAATTTGCTGGGCGTGGTATTCCTATCTATGAGGAACTGGCTAAGGTGCTTGGTGTAACCAAAGATGAGGTTTCAAACCTTGTAACAGAGGGCAAGGTGGGCTTTGCTGAAATAGAAAAGGCTTTCCAAAACATGACGAATAAATCCGGGCTTTATTTTAACCTCATGCAGGAGCAAAGCAAGTCCCTCACGGGTATGATTTCCAATATGGGTGATGCGTGGGAAAGTTCCCTTAACGCTTTGGGGGAAGCCAATCAAGATATATTTGCCGGAGCTATTGAAAGTGCTACCTACATGGCAGAGCATTTGGATGATATTTTGCGTATTCTAAAAGCTGTTGTTATAGGCTATGGAAGTATGAAAGCTGCTATTGTGCTGAATACATTAGCCACAAAGGGATATACGGGCGTTGCCCTTTTGGATAACACGGCACGGCAAGCTAAGATTTCCTTAATGAAGTTGGAAGCCGTTGCTACTGGGCAGGTGGCAACTCAGACAAAAGCGATGATTGCAGCCCAAAACAGCCATGTCGCAGCATTGCAAGCACAACTGACGGTAGAGGAACACGCCAACATGGTAAAGCAGTTACGCATTGCCGCCATTCAACAAATGCTTACCGTCCAACAAGCGGAATATCTTTCCAATTTGAATCTAACGGCTTCTTCTGCCAATTATGAGGCGGTGGCTCTGAGTGTTCTTACCGTTGAACAAAAGCAAGCCCTAAGCAAGCTGGATTTGTCGGCTAAAAGTGCCGTGTATCGTGCCGCTTTGGAAAATGAGGTTGCCATTAAGACACAAAACAGTGCGGCTACCTTAAATGCCATGCGTACCGATGTCAAGGCAGCAGCCGTAAAGATGGAATCGGCACGGGCTGATGCACTGGCGGCAAAGGCGGCTGTAGAACGTGCTTATTTGGAAGTGTACAGGGCACAACAGACCGGGAATGCTGAAAAGATAGCCATTGCCACTAAGAAGATGGAGGCAGCGGAGGATAACGCAGCTATCGCACGAAAGACGGCTTTAGCCACCCAATCCGATTTTTACGCAAAGAAAAAACTACTTGAAGCTACAGCCACCAAGCAATCCACAGCCGCTTCCGTGGCAGATACTACGGCAAAGACAACACAAGGGGTTGTAACTTCCGTACTGACTGCAATCACAACAAAAGCAACGGTAGCGGTGAAAGCTCTTTGGGCTTCCATGATGAGCAATCCTATCGGCTGGGTACTGGGATTGATAGGTGCATTAGTCAGTGTAATTACTCTTTTTACGGGCAAACAAAAAGAAGCAACCACGGCAACGGGTGAATTTCAAGATACCACGAAAAAAGAGATTGACGATTTGAATTTACTTTTTGCCGTATTGCAAAATACGGAGAAAGGAACTCAAACACATAAAAATACGATTGAAAAAATCAATGCCGTATGTAAACAATATAATAAAACATTGCTTGATGAAAACGCTACACTTGATTTACAGCGTCTTAAATATGAGGAATTGACTACAGCCATTCAGCAAACTACAGCCGAAAAAATCAAGGCTAAATATACCGAACAAGCTATGCAAGAACTGGTACAAAGCCAAACGGAGGCACTTGATAAGCTGAAAGAGAATGCCGAAGATGCAACCTACAAAGAAATTCAAGAAGTTATGGAAACCACCCCGGAGGGCGTAACCGTGATGATGAATAAGGTTGTTGATGTGGCTTCAAGTTCTATTCGTGGAGCTTCGGGGGCTGTATGGGATGCGGTAGAATCTATGGCGGTAGAATCCGCAAACCAATTGAAAGGGCTTACAGGTCAAGCCTATACCGATGCGTTCAACAACTCATTAAACAGCATTGTTTCACAAGTTAAGCAAAGCACAAGTGCGACTGATAAAGAAATGGATGCTTTCAAAGGTAACATAAAAACATATCTTGAAAGTATTGTACAATCAGCAAAAAAGGCAGATGAAACCATAGGCAAGGTAAATAAGGAATTAGAAGCGTTCATTGCTCCGAAAGATACGACATCTGTAACAGAGAGTACCGACTATGTGGCTATGTCGTTTAACGAGCTGGATAAGAAAATAGGTGAAACTCAGAGAAGCATTGATACCCTCAATGCCAAAAAGGTAAAGGTGGAAGCCGATAATACCCAACTGAAAGAGTTGAAAGACTTGTTGGATAAATTGAATGGTGCTGTAAACACCAAGACTACAAACCTTAACACGGAAAAGGGAATATCAGACCGTATCAAGCAGCTTAAAGAATTGCGTGAAGCTGCCATTATCGGTAGCTCTGACTATAAGAGTTATGATACGCAAATAAAGAAGTTGGAAGCCCGTTTACCCAAGCATACCACGGGGGATAAAGCGGATACTGCCGCCAAACAACTACGAGAAAGGCAACTTGAAGCTGACCGTAAATTGGAGGCTGACCGTATTGCAGTCTTGGAAGAGGGCTACGAAAAACGCAAGCGCACCCTTGCGCTCCAACACAAGGAGGCATTGGATAATATAGACAAAGAGGAAAAGGCTTTGGCTAAAGCCCGTAAGGATGCCGGAAAAGGTGGCTTATCCAAGTCTGAAAAGGACGGCTTCGATGAAAGGCGAACACTCGAAAACAAGAAATATGACAAAGCCCAAAACAAACTCTTTGACGGTGAAATAGAGTACAAGAAACAGCAATATGCCTTGTATTTCCGTTGGGTGCGTAACATGGGCGAAGATGTAGCCAATACCCAATTTGCCACGCTCCTAAAAGGTGGTAAATCGTACAAGGAGTATGTGGAAAATGAAATCAAGGCTCTAAAGGATAAACAACAAGCCGGAACACTCACAGAGGGAGAAAGTAACCAACTTATTTCCCTTAATATGCAATACAATGAAATCACGGGGGCAAAGTCCGCTATGGATTCTTTCAAGGAATCTGTATCTAAGACCATTCAGCAAGCCCAAACACTTGCCGAGAAGTTGGAAGCCATAGCCGATGCAAAAGAGAAGCTGGCTAATGGAAGCTCCGGGCTTGTGGGTGCTGACGAAAAAGCGGAAGCCACTTTGTTTGTTTCAGAAGAAGATGAAAAGTTACAGGAAGAAGTACAGCAAAAGATACTTTCCTCTTACAGAACCTTTGAGGAACAAAGAAATGACATCCAAAAGGAATACGCCTTGCTGCGTGCTGCCGCTCAAAAGACGGGCGACCAAGAACGGATTAACCAAGTAAACAAGTCGGAGGCAGAAGCGTTAAGCACCCTTACCGCCAATATGTTAAAGCAATCGGATAGTTGGAAGAAGTTATTTGGCGATTTGGATAGCCTTTCTGTAGCTGAAATAGATAAGTTGGTGGCTGATATTGAAACAAAGCTAAAAGATGCGGATTTGAAACTGAATCCCGTAGATTACCGTGCTTTGATTGATAGTTTGAATCAAGCAAAGGAAACGCTTATTTCAAAGAATCCCTTTAAGGCTTTAGGCACATTCTATGATGATTACATTGAAGCCAAAAAGAAGCTGGCAGAAGCCAAAGCGAATGTTGCTGCCGGAAAGGGTACGGATGAGGATGTGAAAAAGGCAGAGGCTGACATGAAGAAAGCCGCCAAAGGCGTAACCAAGTCCATTGAAACGATTACCGATACGGCTACCACGTGCGGCAATGCCATTGCATCCATGTTTTCTGATTTGGGACAGGATGATTTGGCAAACGGCTTAGGCACTGCAATGGAGTTGTTCGGGCAGTTGGGCAATGCCGCCGCCTCTGTAGGTAAAATGATGAGCGGTGACATATTGGGAGGCGTTACGGGTATGGTAAGTGCCGTTACTTCTGTAGTGGGCATATTTGCCAAATTGCATGATTCCAAGTATGAGAAGAAAATTCAAAATCTGCAAAAGGAAATAGATGCGCTGGAACAATCCTACAGCCGTTTGGAACGAGCCTACAATAATACTTATTGGGTGTTCAATGATAGCCAACGTGAAGCCTACGAAAAGAATATCCAACTGATTAACGACCAAATACGGGCTTTGGAACAAGAAGCCAACGTAGCAAAGAAGAATTGGGATTTTGCCCGTTACGCTCAACTCAACAAGGAGATTAAGGAACTCAACAAGCAGTTGAAGAATGCGGAAGAAAACGGAGATATGTTTTCCATCTATGAGGCTCAGAAAAAGAACCTCAAACAGCAACAAGAGGATTTGAGAAAGCAAATTCAAGCTGAAAAGGATAAGAAGAAAACCGATAACGGAAAAATCCAACAGTGGAACGAGCAAATAGAATCCATTACCCAACAGATAGAGGATTTGGATAGGTCAATGATGGAAACGCTTGCCGGAACGGATGTAAAAACCGCCATTGATGAATTTGCCGATGCGTTGGTAGATGCTTATTGCAAAGGTGAGGATGCAGCGGAAGCATTGGGCGAAAAGACAAAAGAAGTCCTTAAAAAAGCGGTTGTGGAAGCGTTGAAACGTGAGTTTTTGGCAAAGGGAATCAATGATGCCGTTCTCTATTTGGGAGAATCCATGAAAGACGGGAAACTGACCGATGTAGAGAAGCGAGAATTTGAAAGGATGGTGAACGCTGCCGGAGATTTGTTCAATTCCGCATTGGAGGGTATTGGCGATTGGATTAAGGACGTGGAGGAAGAAACCGTACAACAAGACCCCCTTACGGGTGCGGTTACTTCCATGAGTGAGGAAACGGGTGGTGTGATAGCCGGGCGGTTGAATGCCTTTGTCATAAACCAAAGCGACCAAACTTCTATTATGAGGCAGGCACTCGTTTATCAAGCCGAAATAGCTGCCAACACGAAGTTGAGTGCATCAGAGCTGACGGAGATTAAAAGCACTTTGAAGCGTATTGAAAATAAAGATAGTTCACTTTTATCACAAGGAATAGCATAGTTATGGAACTGGTACAACAACTTAAAGAGGATGGCAAGGCAAAAGGGCTTTGCCGGATGTGGCAAATGAAGCTGAAAACAGGGCTTGACTATGAGCAACTGATACAGCTTTATATCCGTGGTATAGATTTCTGTATATCGGAGAATTACCCCACGCTTGACTTTATACGGGAACACTTCAAAGGTAAATGCGAGGTTTACGGGGTGTTTGTGGATGATGAGGTTACAGATAAGGTGAATTTACCCGATGTGGTGCTGAATGGTGACTGCAAAGCTATGTTGGAGTATGACGGCTATTCCGTTTCACGGGTATATGCACGGCATGATTCCCATAGTGCCGTAAACGTGTCGGACAATGCGATTGTTACCATAGACGCTTTCGATAACTCGTATCTGTATGTGGCGGTAGCCGGAACGGATGCAAAGGTGCTTGTGAATCTGTATGGCAATGCCAAAGCGGATATAGAGGGAGTGGGGATAGAAGTTAGACAAATGAATAAAAATACTTACTGATATGGATAAGAACATGATTTTACACCTGCCTTTCGATGACCCGGACGGTAGTATAGCTTACGACTTTTCACAGTACCGCAACGATGCCACCTTATCGGAGGGTGCGGATTTTTCCAAGAAATCCAAAGTGGGTAAATCCCTTGCTTTGAATGGTACGGGCGAATGCGAAACGGCTCGTTCCATACCCTTTAGCGGTGATTTTACACTTTGTTTTTGGGTACTGCCTGTTTCTCAAAAGTTAGGCTGGGTGCTGAATATGCCCGGTATAGACAATTATAAAGAGCAATGGCTGGATGTAATGCCCGATGTCTGGATTTTCTTTGCTTTCGTTAAGTCCGGCAATATGCTTACCGTCTATGAGAACACGACCCGGATATTCAGTGAAATGTTGCCAAAGACACCAACGGGGCTTTCCATTAACGACCAATCACTATTTGGGACGAAAGCCTTACTGGACGAAGTGAAACTGTTTGACGTGGCGAAAGAACCCCGTGAAATATTCGAGTTGCAAAAAGATACGGATGTGGAATATTTCATAGACGGAAAGAACTTCAAGGAGTTTGGGGTATTTGTTTCCAAAAGTGCCGGATTGGTTGGACGGTTGGAGCGCAAAGAAGCCTTGCAAGTGGACTGGGACAACTATCACGGCATTGTAAGGGATAAGAAGCGACCACGCTACAAGGAACGCAATATTACGCTGGATTGCTTTATAGAGGCTTCGGGACGTGCCGCCTATGTGGAATGGGTAAACCTTTTCTTTTCCCGATTCGATGCGGAGGGAAACCACCGTTTGCGTGTGGATTATGACGGCAAGGCAAAGCCTTTGGTATATGAAGTGGAATTGCTGGATGAGGCAGACCCGGAAAAGAACTGGGGACAATATAGCAACGATTTGATGGTGGGCACATTCCGCTTAAAGCTGGTGGAAGATGAACCTGTGAAAAAGGTGCTTAGGTATATAGGTGGGACTGCAAACGGCAAAGCTACGATTACCGTCACTTCGTCCAAGCTGCTTAACATCTATTGGGGTGACGGCACGCACACTTACGATGTGTCTGGTAGCGAACAAACGATAGAACACACTTACGTTACACCCGGTGAATACGAGATAATCGTTTCGGGCGTGATTGAAGACATTGAAAAATTTGAAACCAACGCTATTGTGATATGGGAACTCTTGAAATAATCAAGCGCAACGGTGAAAAGATACGCTTGTTTTCCAAAGAGCCGTTTTGCACGCTGAAATCAGCCGCTCAAAACAGTTCCTTAATGGGGGATGATAACGTACAGCTTTCCATTGTTTCCTCTGAGTTACTTAATTTAGGCAAGGGAGATAAAATCATAGTGGAGGGTGAAGAATACACCATCCGCACTAAGGTGAACCGTGAAATGCTTTCGGACAACCATTATGTGCATGATGCCACTTTCTACGGGGTGATGTACGAGCTGATGAAAAGCCTGTATCGAAACACAGATGCAAACGGGAAATCCAGCAAAAGCACGTTTGACCTCACTTATAATATCCGGGACTTTGTAAAGGTGCTTATCTACAACGTGAGCCGTGACTATCCGGGCTTATGGGCTTTCGATGAAGCTAATTGCCCGGACACAGAACCCCGTACCATTTCCTTTGCCCGTAACAACTGCCTACAGGTTTTGCAAATGCTTTGCAGTGACCGTGAATTTGATTTGGAGTTTCTCATTACCCAAAAGGACGGGGTGCGTACCATTCACATAGGAAAGTTCGGTGCAAAGGTTGTGCCCCCGGGTGGCAACGCTTTCTTTGAGTGGGGTAAAGGCAACGGCTTGTACAAGCTCAAAGAGCAAAAGGTGGATGATAAGACCATTATCACGAGGCTTTGGGTGGAGGGTGGCACGACCAACATTCGGAGTGATTACAGGGACTATTCGGAACGCTTACAGCTTCCGTTTCCAGTGCGTTTGAACAAAAAGGAACACAAACTATGGGACGGTACAATAGTACCGCCTCAGAGCGAATATATAGGCATATCCGATGATAACAAGCGTTATTTGGAGGATGGCGATTTGAGGGATGCACTGGGCAGTGATGAGGATGCTGTGACGTATGATGATATTTTCCCGAAACGAACGGGTACGGTTACTGCTTTGGTGGCTGATGATATAAACAGCTTTATTGATGATACAATGGACTTTGACCTGAACGAGAAAGACGATAAGGGTACAAAGTATCTGATTAACGAGGTATCGGCAAAGATTACTTTCATTTCGGGTAAATTAGCTGGGCAACAATTTGAATTGGCGCAAAAGGGAGGGTACGACCATGCAACAAAAAGGTTTACGCTCATTCCATTTACGGACAACAGGGGGTTAACTATTCCTACCACTGAAAGCGAGGCTTACCGTATAACGGAGGGTGACACGTATAAGATTACGGATATTCGCCTGCCTAAATCTTATGAAGATGATGCAGAGGAAGATTTATGGTATGCCGGATATAACGAGTTCAAGCCACGCACACAGGCACGGGCGCAATATCAGCTTACCTTTGAACGCTCCTATTTTTTGAACGCTTTGCCAAGCGATAGCGAAACAACCGTCTTTCATGTGGGTAACTATGTACCCGTGAAAGATGAGCGTTTCGGTATTGAAAAGAATATCCGCATCCAAAAGGTGACAAAGAACCTGCTTGTGGAGCATGACTATACACTGACCCTTTCGGACATTACAGCCATTTCCCCAATCACTCAAACGGTTGTGGATGTGGGACGGCACGAAACAATCATAGAAAACAATCGGCTTCGGGACTTGACTAAGGCACGGAGGGGATGGCGCACAACAGAGGAACTGCGTACAATGGTGTATGATACGGACGGTTATTTTGACCCCGAAAACATCAAGCCCAATTCCATTGACACCAATATGCTTACGGTGGGGTCTAAAAGCCAACAGTTTGTTTTGATTGATGTGATACTACAAGCCAACGTGAACGGAATATCTAACCGCTTTGACGCTTCTGCCGGGGTATTGGCTCACTTGACTATTGATGATGAGATAATCAAGCATTGGAACATGGCGGCTGGCTCATTCACTCTATCAAGCCCAAAGGGGTACTATGTGTTTGCCAAATGCTCCAAAAAAAGCACGGATGGCATTTGGTATGTGACACAGGAACAACTAAAGGTTGAGCCAACCGAAGACCCGAACAACTATTATTTCCAAGTGGGTATATTGGGGTCGGTGCATTCAGATGATGATTTCAGGGACTTTACCACCACCTACGGATTTACCCGTATCAACGGGAACACTATCACTACGGGTAAGATTATAACAAGCGATAAGGAGTGCTATTTGGATTTGGACGGCAACAAGTTCCGTATCGGTGATTCTTCAAGTTCTATTGATTGGAACGTAACGGCAAAACGCCAATTAACGTTGCACAACGTCCGTTTGCTTTCTGATAGTGGGGACACCTCACATATCGGGGTGTTCCGTGGCACATATAACCCGAAGTACGTGTACTATGCCGGGGATGAGGTGGCTTACACGGTGATTGGTGAAACGTGTACCTACCGATACACCAACCCCACGCCAAGCATGGGCAACTTGCCTACCAATTCCGTATATTGGTCGGTTGTGGCGAAAGGTTCTACCGGGGATAAGGGAGAAAGCGGTTTATCCGTATTCTATACCTATAATGACAGTGAAACCAAGCCTGCCACCCCTACGGGGGATGGCTCTACGGGAGGTTGGCACAGAACTTCGTCCGAAAACGTGGTTTGGATGAGTATAAAGAACGCCAAGACCGATGCGGAGGGTGCGTGGGGTATTCCTTTTCGTGTGCGTGGTGCTGATGGTACTTCAATCAATATCAAAGGTTCTAAGGAAAATGTTTCACAACTGCCTACCGTTGGAAATTCAGAGGGCGATGCTTATCTAATCGGAGGCAACCTCTATATTTGGGATGGTACGAACTGGAAAGATGTTGGAGCTATTAAGGGGGAAGATGGAAAGAGTAGCTATCTTCACAAGAAGTATTCCGATGATGGCGGCAAAACGTTCACAGCCGGGAACGGTGAAACACCCGGAAGATGGTTGGGTTTGTACGTGGATATGATACCTACCGATAGCGACAAATCAAGTGCTTACAAGTGGAGCGACACGAAAGGACAAGACGGAACGCCCGGTTTACCCGGTGAAGATGGGCGTACTCCATACTTCCATATCAAGTATTCGGACAACGGGGGAATGTCGTTCACTGCAAACAATGGCGAAGAGCCGGGTGACTATATAGGGCAATACACCGACTATGTGCAGAAAGACAGTGATAATCCGATGGATTACACTTGGGCTTTGATTAAAGGCGAATCGGGTACAGGTGGAACGGATGCCGGAGCTGGCGAATATTACGAGTATCGTTACGCTAAAAATGGTTCGACTTTAGTACCGCCCGATTTGGATGTTAATTCTTCCAACCCTACCGGGTGGAGTACGGAAATGCCGAAAGTCGGAGCGTTGGAATATATTTGGTGTACAATGGCTAAGAAGTCCGGGCTTGCAGACCGTACCAAATTTCATTTGCCCATTGAAGCTAACGACACTTCAAGTATTGCCGATATTTCGGGTAACGGTTATAATGGTGTGCTGGGCGGTGGAACGGTGGTAAAGGACGGAACGAGATATGCCCTCAATCTGAGTGGTGGAATGGAGAGCTGTATTCCTTATGATTTACCCTTTGGAGAAAGTTTCACGCTCTGTTTTTGGATGAAGTCAGACCAAAATCAAGTCAAGTGGATGTTGAACGGATATAACGGTAGGCACTATGTGGAAAAGAGTATTGTAATCACGCCTAACACGTGGTTTCACCTTGCATTCCGTTTTAATGACCGTACCGTTACGGTATTCAAAAACGGGGAGCAATTACATAGTGGCAGCGTTAATATCATGGCTGTAGGCTTTGCTATTTACGATGATGATGTATTCGGCTCTGCCGTGTATTTCGATGATGTGCGTTTGCTGATGGGGGCTTTACCCGTGAATGACATTGCTTCCGTAATGAATGGCAAAGCGGACTTGATGATACAGAAATGGAGTACCCCTATCCGTGTAAATCCTTATGATGGTGAAGATGGAAAGCCGGGTGTTAGTGTGACATTGGCAGATGTGGAATATGCACAAAGCACGTCAAATTCCGTTGCGCCTACTACGGGTTGGCAAACAACCGCCCCGACATGGATAGATGGGCGGTATATTTGGAGTAGGACGAAAGTTTCTTATTCCGACAATACGACTACCTACACTAAGGCGGTTTGTATCACAGGCGGCAAAGGCTCTACAGGTAATAGCGGTGTTGGCGTAAGTTCTATCATTGAACAATACTACCTATCCAGTTCGGCAACCTCATTACTTAATGGCTCATGGAGTACGACACGCCCAACATGGAAAGACAAATGGTATATATGGACACGTTCGGTTATCACCTATACGAACGGAACGAGTGATACTACGGCTGCAATCTGTGTGACGGGAAGTAAAGGAGATAAAGGTGAAGATGGAAAGCCGGGTGATAAGGGGGAGAAAGGAGATAGCCCCGTACTTGTTTACAGGGGTATTTATGATTCATCCAAGACTTATTACGGGAATAGCAAGCGGTTGGATGCTGTAAAATACAACAATCAATACTATATAGCCCGTATAGATGCTGGAACTTTCACTGGGTTCGTACCGACTAATACAGGTAAATGGAATACTTTTGGAGCGCAATTTGAAACTATTGCCACAAACTTATTATTGGCTGAGGGGGCAAATATTGGAGATTGGTTTACTAAGGGTGGTAAGATTGTTTCCACTATGGATGATGGCAATAAGATAGAGTTGGATGCTTCAATGGCTCGTATTTATATTGAATCTTCAAGTGGTGGTGGTGATTATGCGCTTGTTGATTTTGGTGCAAAAATGACAATAGACGCTAACCGTGGAATTTTTGAAACAAGGGCTAAAAATGCACCGTCTTATTCTAATGCGGTTTCCTATATGTCCCCAACGGGAATATTCTCAAATATGGCAGGTACGGATGGTATGCCAGCAAGTAGCGGATATACACACCGTGGGGCTATTGTTGGGCTTGGGTTCGCTAATGTTCCGGCAAGTACATGGGCTGTAAATGTAGTAGATACAATCGTGGCAGGCGTTTATGGTAGGGCTTCCAATTCGGGGACTGCACCAGCCTTTGGCGGTTTCTTCTATGATTTATTTGCCGGAGGCTTGATTTTTGGTCGAAAGTGTATTACAGGAACGTCGAATAACACATGGTATTTGAATAGAGAAGATACCGTGGTTATAGGGTACACGTCTGCCGCATCAGTAGTGTATCTTCCGGCTTCTCCTAAAGAGGGACAGGTTATATTTGTAAAGCAGTGGTGGAGAGGCTATATGAGATTCAGACCAAGAAGCGGCTACCTAATCTATGATGATACTTCTGTAAATGACTACTACGATTTTGGAGAGGGTCAAGGTGGTATGTTTGTATATACCGTAGGATATGTAGATGGAGTTAAAAAACAAGCATGGTTAGTAAGTAGATGGAAATACTAAAAATATGGAAGAAAGAGTATTATACGGATATATGGATGGCGATTGCCTACAATGTATAGAAATAGCTCCCATCCCTCAAAAAATCAGAAATGAGAAAACGGGGGAAATAACAACACGTATGGTATCGGTTATTGAACAGGTGGCTGAACTGCCAACCATATACAAGCCGGTGGATGCAATAGATGAAAGTAAACAAAACTCAGATAAAGAGGGCTATGTTGTGCGCATTGTACCATACGATGCCGGGGATAGGATTTCATTCAGATACATAGAAGTCCCCGACTTTCAAAAGGTGGCACATGAGATTGAACGCTCAAAGGAGGTATTGGCAAGTAGCGATTATAAGGTAATCAAATGCTACGAAGCCGCCCTAATGGGTTCTGAAATGCCGTATGAGATAAAGGCATTGCATAATGAAAGGCAGTTGTTAAGAGATAAAATCAATGAACTTGAAGCACGTTATGCCTCGTTATATGATGATACACTTTAATTGTATCTATAAATGTGTTCATTAAACACATTTATGATTATATTTGCAGTTAAATAAACTTGATTTACTCAGTGAATTATGGAAACAACGATGTACAGCCTACGGATTCTTTCCAAAGGTAAGGTTACAGACCTTTCCAATGGTTTTGCTTTGGGTGGTGCTCCGTTTACCGTCTTTGTACGACCTAAAGAGGTTACGATGGAAACAAGCACGCTGCTTAAATGCAAGCTCATTTGTGATAAGGATTTTGGAATGTTCCCCGTACCTATCGGGGATTGGACGCCCGGAGCGATAACCGTAATATCCCCAAACGGTATCGACCTTTCGGTATATGATGTGTATTGGGGTGCTGGTGAAACTATTAAATAACTTATAGCTATGGGATTATTATTAGGAAGCGGAAACACGAAACCGCAATATCCTTACGACCAATGGTATGGGGTGCAAGGTGATTTCAATTCACAGGACTACAAGCTAAAGCGTGTGGGCAATTTGGATTTGCACCGTACATTACCTATTCAAGCGAAACTGAAACGCTTTGTGGAAAACCCGGACGGTTCGGTTAAGTATTACCTTAACCAAAATGACAGCCGTAAAAAGGATTCGGGTGCAACGGCTGTGATTGACAGCACGGACGGTAATGTAATGCTTGAAAAGCCGGAATATTACTTCAAATTGGAGATAGAGGGGACGAAATGGATTCGTGCCTATTCCGAATATCCGTTGCCCGGCTTTATCAAGATGGAACGAAAGACGGTAAGCCCGTGGTATGCAACGGTGGATATTACCAATTCTATAGCCGTTTCGGGCTGTTGGCTCACTTGGAATGGCGATGAGATTGCAAGGGATTCGGACGGCTTTGTTATTCTCAAAGCGAATGCGGCACAATTCAGAGGTGGTTCGGGTGCTGGTGATGCCGCTAAGGATGGTACTTACAATTCCATGTTGGGTATGCCCCGTACTTCCATTTCAAAGGCTGGTGTTCGTCCTTTCTGCAAGAACGGTACACACCACGGAGCGTACAGGGTGTACAATGAAATTGCTTGGTTGCAACGTGTGGAATATGCTTCTTTGCATTGTCAAGACACTTACACCGAAACACTGACCGCTGACGGATTCCATCAAGGCGGTTTGGGTAGTGGATGTGCTGTAAATGGTACGGAATGGAATACATGGGGCGGCTATAAACCGTTTGTACCTTGTGGTGTTACTGCAACGCTTGGAAACAACACGGGTAAGGTGTCCTACACTATCAAGGGATGGACTGGTGGCGATAAGGTGGTACAAGTAACCTCTTACCGTGGTTTGGAGACTCCTTTTGAATATTTGTGGCTGCTTGCTGATGATGTGTTGGTTTGGCATAAGGCTGATGTTTCTATTGCCTATGTATGTGAAGACCCGACCAAATTCACCTCTCATTCAGACAGTGCAACTACCGTGCCTGCCGGATATGAAGCTATTACGGAGTTCCCAAGAACTGACGGATATGTACTTTCTATGGCTCATTCCGCTAAGGGCTATTCCTTTGCCGAAAAGGTAGGAGGTGCAAGTAATAAGGGCTATTGTGATTATTACTATACGCCTGCTGATGATTCCAGCTTTACTGCTGGCTGGTATGGTGCCCTTTTGTCTGCGTATGCGGCTGCTGGTGCGTATGCGGGTTTCGGTTGTCTGGCTGCGATTTATCGTTCCTCGTATGCGTATGCGCGCATTGGGTTCCGCTTGTGCCGTTTTTGACGGACTGCAAAACTCGGTGAACGGAGCAACGAAAATGGCGTTGGATTGAAAAAATAAAAACATAACAGGGTTGTGGCGGCTGGTGCCCTTTTGTCTGCGAATGCGAATAATGGTGCGAATGCGGGTTTCGGTTATCTGAATGCGAATAATCGTTCCTCGAATGCGAATGCGAACATTGGGTTCCGCTTTTACCGTGGTTTCAACTTATAACTGTTGCTGCCACGCCCTTACCTCACAGGGACTATCGGCACGTCTGATAGTTGGTAAAATAATATGGATTAGGACGGTGCAAGTAAGTAATTGAAAGCTCTGTTTTAGAACAACGGCACAAATGGGTGTAGTAAAGACTGAATACGGGTTATGTTATACGGCTGATACCTGCTTTTATCAATACTCGGATTTTGAGGATTGCGGTTTATATGTCGGTGATACAGGAAAGATATTCATTTCCCAAGCTAAGAAGATTAAGAATGTCTATCACCTGATATATGAATGCTCCAACCTCATACGGGCGCAATATAAGGCACAGCAAGGCAAAGGAGAGCGTACCGAAATAACCAAGTTCAACGAGAATATTTTGGAGAATTTGGATGGCTTGTACTGGGACTTGCGCAATGAAACTTATACCCCCGGAGAGTATCGGATTAAGGTTATATATGAGCCGAAAGAAAGGGTGATTATGATTGCCCCGTTCTTCCCGGACAGGATAGTACACCATTGCATTATTAATGTGTTGGGGCGTTACTGGACTAACTTCTTCATTGCGAACACATACGCTTGTATCAAAGGGCGTGGTATTCATAAATGTATGGAGGATGTGCATACGGCTTTAATCATAGACAGAATGGGTACACGATTCTGTTTGAAGATTGACATCAAGAAGTTCTATGATAACATAGACCACGTAGCATTGAAAAAGATAATCCGCTACACCATAGCGGACGAACAACTGCTAAGGCTGTTGGATAAGATAATAGATAGTAACGGTAAAGACAAAGGGCTGCCAATAGGCAATTTCACAAGCCAATATTTTGCTAATCTCTATTTGGCATACTTCGACCATTGGGTTAAAGAGGAACTGGCTAAGATAGTGATGAAGCGTTTTGGAGTGAAAATCTACTACTATCGCTATATGGATGATATGGTGATACTATGCGCTGACAAAGAGGCACTGCATTTCGTACTCGACATGATGGGGCTTTACTTGGGTGGCGAATTGAAAGTAGAGATTAAAAGCAACTGGCAGATATTCCCGGTTGATGCTCGTAGCATTGATTATGTGGGATTCAAACAAAACCATTACGGCATATTGCTAAGAAGCGGTATTCTGAAAAGGTTTTATAAGAAATTCCACCGCACCATCAATAAATACGAAATCAAAGATGAAACGGATATTAAACACCTCTTCCCGTCTGAATATGGCTGGATAATCAGATGCTCGGAGGAACACAGTAAATTCATTTTTAATAATTGTTTGAACGATGGAAGCAAATGTTTTGACTACAGGGTTGCTGGCTAAGACTAAGCCGGAAGTGATAGACTCTCTTAATAACGGGCAGGGAACGTTCCTTTATAACCATAATATCAAAGAGGTTAAGGTTATTGCCGACAAAGAGGGTAGCATTGAGATTACGACTGATGTGGAACGTGCCACTGGCACGATGTTCCAATATGACAGCGTGAGGGTGGAATATCCTAAGACGGCTGATAATATTTTCAGTACGTTGCTTACTGCAAAATACCCGGCTAAGACAGAAAGTAAGCTGGTAAACGAATATCAGTCTGCCATGCTGGGCTTGCTTGCCGAAAGTGCGAAAGCCCCCTATGAGGACTTTTTGAAAGACCGTTTGGCTATTCGTGAAATGGTAGATGCCGATTGTGAAACCTATAACATACCGATGGACTTATGAACGAAGTAGTGGACTTTGAGGAAACTGAATCCTTGAATGAAGATATTTTCGATTGTGAATATACCTCAGTAGATGCCGTGATTAATGAGGTCACGGTGTTTACGGGGTGTAAGGAAAGACAGACAGAGAACGGAACGAGAACACTTATCGCCTATGGCGAAGGTATCGGTGCATCCGCTTTCTATACTGACAGCAAGAAGTTGAAAGATGTTGTTTTAGACCCGAAGCGCAAATATCCGTTTCGTGCCGTTATCAAAGTGGTACGCTATGGAACGATGTATGGGTTTAAGTTCTTTCCACCGAATACTCCAATCACGCAGGAGGATAGAGATAACTTTGAGTATTACAAGCGAAACAAGTATAAGAAAAACCGATGATGGAAGAAAGTTTAAAAGTGGCACAAGGCATAAGCGATTTTGGCTTTATGGTGATAGTGTGCGCTGTGTTCCTCTGTTTGGCGGCTGCACTTATGATAGCTTGTTTCAAGTGGTTCAAGTCTATCATTAACGGCATGATTAAAGGCAATCAGTCTATGGTAGCCGAACTTCTGACGGAAACCAAGAATCAGAATGATATGCTTACGGATATTGCGGAGGGGTTGCGCCCGGAAACGCAGCTAAGGATAAAGAATACTTCGGGTATATACTTTGACCTTGCTATAGAAAGGGTGTGCCGGATTATTCGGAAAGTGAGAGAGGAAAACCACATAGCCGACCATGAAGCTACAAAGGCTAAGATACACACATTGATAATGAACTTGCACGAAGATAGGAATAGCAGGTTTGACTACTATACCTATCGGGGCAAACGCTTATCCAGCTACACGTCCCCCGAATGGATTGAGTGGGTGGAGCAATGCGTATTGAGTGAGGTATATGCTGAAAGCGTGAATAACGGCAGGACTTATACCAATGTACAGACGGTTTATGACCGTATAAAAATAGATTTTTACCATAAATTGAATCAAGAATGAAGATACTTATAGACAATGGGCATGGAGAAAATACACCGGGTAAACGCAGCCCGGATGGAACTTTCAGAGAATATGCCTATACGAGAGAAATTGCGGATGAAGTCGTGCGTGAACTGGCTAAACGTGGCTATGTAGCGGAACGCATTGTTAAGGAGAGCTTGGACGTGCCTTTGGCTGAACGTGCAAGGCGTGTGAACGAGGTTTGCGCCAGATATGGGGCTAATAACGTGTTGCTTGTTTCCATCCACTGCAATGCTGCTGGGAGTGGCGAATGGATGAATGCCCGTGGGTGGTCTGCCTATACTACTAAGGGCAAAACGAAAGCTGACGAACTGGCAAACCGAATGTATGATGCTGCCGCTTGCTTTATTACCGGGCAAAAGATTAGGCGTGACTATTCGGATGGCGACCCGGATTGGGAGGAAAATTTCTACATCCTTTCCAAGACGAAATGTCCGGCAGTGCTGACGGAAAATTTCTTCATGGATAACAAGGAGGATATTGCTTACCTTACATCTATGGAGGGGAAACAAAACATTGTGAACACCCACGTAGAGGGTATAATCCAATACATCAAAGAATATGAGAAATAAAGCGTTTTTGATATTAATCGCCCTCTGTGGGCTTTTGATGGCGGCTACCTTTGGGCTATGGGCTTATTGTTCCAAGTTGAAATCAGAAAAGGAAAGGTTGGATGGCAACCAAACCGCCTTGTTGGAGAAAGTCGAATTTTACCAAACAGAATCCGGGAAATCCGCTGCCTCTGTACAGGCATTGACTTTATCCAAGTCTGAGGTGGAAAAGCATTGTGCTGACTTGACGAATACCGTTAAGGAACTTGACCTGAAAGTAAAGAGGTTGCAAGCGGCTTCCACGACTGCGACAAAAACGGAGGTGGAGGTACAAACCATAGTTAAGGATAGTATTATATACCGTGATACATCCTATCTTAAAGTCCAAGCGATACGATGGAAAGACCCGTGGATAAATGTTGATGGCTTAATCATGCTCGATAAGAAACTGGATTTACGCATACAATCTGTAGATACCCTATTTCAAGTAGTGCATAGAGTGCCTAAGCAATGGTTGTTTTTCCGATGGGGAACAAAGGCTATTAGGCAAGAAATTGTAAGTAGCAATCCCCATACCAAAATAGTGTATTCGGAATATATAGAATTAAAGAAACGGAAAAAGAAATGATTAGGTGTTAGTAATAGAGTAGAACTATTGTTCTGAGCCGGGTTCGCTGTGAAGTGCGCCCGGTTTTTCTTTGTCCTTTGAAATAAAAGTCATATCTTTGCAGTGCCGATTCTGAAAATCGGTGTTGCATTGTACCCCTGTATTCTTCTTTTGGAGAGGCAGGGGTATTCAACAAAAATACAAAAGTTCTACTATAGTTCTACGAAAAATTAAAATAACCTCGCAAGTGATTGATACTCAAAGTTGGGTTAGAAGTTTCCTAAACTTTAAATGGCAGTTCGATTCTGCCCGGGGGTACGGTTAGACTTGATGGTGTTTTGCTGTCAAGTCTTTCTTTTTAAAATCCAAAGATGATAAATTGTAAGTTTTTGCGCAGGATTGCGATAGCCCGTTTATAATGTGTTTTTGCGGTTGATTCGGCGATATCCAGCTCTTTGGCGATAGAAGGGAGAGTCTTGTGTTCTACTGCGTGTTTTAATAGCACCTCTTTTTGTTTTTCCGGTAATTGGGTGAGGATTTGATTCAAACGGCGATGCAGATTTTCGTCCGGTTCTTCGTCCGGGAGGTTAGAAAAGAGAATGGCTTCGATCATCTTGTCTTGGTTATTGTCGTGAATTTTAAGATCACGGATATATTTCAGACAAGCGTTTTTGACAATCGTGAGCAAGTAAGCGATGATATTACGGTTTTCATTGTATTTGTCCAAGTTGCACCATAACGTGAAGAAGGCTTCTTGTACAAGATTTTCCGCTTCATCCCAGTCGTAAAGGTAACGCATGGCGTAATGTTGGAATTTTGAGAAATATTCCAAGTACATGACACGAAAGGCTTCTTCATCTCGCCTTTTGATTCTTTTTCCAAGTTCATTGATATTTATTTCTTCGTTCATGTGAAATGGATTTTGATTACAAATTTATTTATATTCTCGATTCTTTGACAAAAAAGATAAAAATATTGTCCCCCGTTTTGGAGTTGTGTGGATATTATACTTGAAAATGGAAATATAAAGTATATGAAGCAGGATGAATATATAGATTGGAATTTACTTATGCGGGGCATGAACGGGGAGCTGTCAGAAGAGGAAAAAGCATCTTTTGAAGAATGGATGACAGACTGGAAGCATCGGGAGTATTATGAACGGATGGTTGCCGAATGGAATGAGGATGTGGTACACGAAACGAATATGCCGAGAGTCATGTTGCGATTGGATAGCATGTTGAAAGAGCAGAAACGACAACGGCGTTTGACTTTACGTCGGAAATGGTTAGGTTGGAGTGCTGCGGCTGTGTTATTACTGGGTATCGGGGGAATATTTATGATAGAGAATCGGGCAATAGAGGAGGAAAATGTAACGGTTGCAGAGATTACCCCGGGGGAGAGCAAAGCAATTCTAGTACTGGCTGACGGGACGAATGTAAACTTGGATAAAACGACAGACACGGCTCGATTGGCGATAGGGGTGGCGGAAATTATACGAAACGAGGGAAAAATCACTTTCATGGGGGATGGGGAGGCAGGTGAGTTGGCGTACAACACGGTTATTATTCCCAAGGGGGGTGAGTATCATGTGGTATTGAGTGACAAGAGTGAGATTTGGCTGAATGCGGATTCGGAATTAAAATTCCCCGTGAATCTTAAGGGACGGGAACGTCGGGTGATTCTTTCGGGAGAAGCGTATTTTAAGGTGGCGCATGATACGGAACGTCCGTTTGTGGTGGAAACAGATTTGGGAAATGTAAGGGTTTACGGGACGGAATTCAATGTGAAGAGGTACATGGGGGAAAAGGAGATAAAAACTACTTTGGTGGAGGGAAGCGTGGGATTTTGCAAGAAAGACGACAAGGAGAATTATATAAAAATCAAACCGGGGTTCCAGATCAGTTATGAAAATGGCGGGAATCCGGTTGTTCAGGAAGTGAAGGTTGATAACGAGATTGCTTGGAAAAGTAAACAATTCCGTTTCGAACGTTGTCCTTTGAATGAGATCATGAATGATGTCATGCGTTGGTACAACGTGGATATCTCGTTTAGTGATGAGACGTTGAAAAAGTTGTATTTCACGGGGACATTGAATCGTTATGCCAAAATTGAAACTTTATTACGCTTTTTTGAAGAAGGGTGTGATATTAAGTTTGAGATAAAAGGCCGGAGTATTGTGGTTATGAAAAGATAAAAAAGTACGAGTCGTAAGTTTGGCGACCTAAACTCGTACCTCTAACAAGTTTCACATTAATGTTAACATGTAAACAATCAAAAGTATGAAAAAAAATCGGTTTGACAGGCAAGGTATTCCTGTTAATTTAAGAAAAATGTTTTCGGGCATGAAATTACGCGTTGTTTTCATTCTGTTATTAACGTTTACTGTTTCGAGTGCCATTTTGGCGCAATCGAAAACAGTAACGTTGAACGTGAAATCGGAACCGCTGAGTGATGTTCTGATTTATATTAAGGATGCGACGGGAGTACAGATTATTTTTAACGAGAATCAATTGGAAAAAGTGATGTGCGGTCCTGTGTCATTGAAAGATGTTTCGGTAAAAGAGGCTATTGATGCTGTGTTGAAAGGGAAGGGTTTCTTTTGCGAGGTGCTTGACGGAGTTTATGTTATAAAACGAGAAACGAAAAAAGAAGAGGTGAAGAAGTTGACGATTACCGGGAAGGTGGTCGACGTGCAGAATAATCCGCTTCCGGGAGTGACCGTGCGTATCAAGGGTACGACGTTGGGTGTTGCCACGGATGTTGATGGAAATTATTCTATCACGTTGACGGCCGGACAGGAGAAACCGGTGCTGGTCTTTTCGTTTGTCGGCATGACTTCGAAAGAGGTCGTATATGCAGACAAGGATGTAATTAACGTGACATTGGAAGATGAGACCTCAGAGATTGATGAGGTCGTGGTTACCGGTATCTTCAAGAAAGCGAAAGAAAGTTATACGGGGGCAGTTTCAAGCATTACTTCAGAGCAATTGAAAATGTACAAGGGACAAAACGTGTTGCAGACATTGAAAAATATTGATGCATCGTTGAATTTTATGGTGAATAATGCGGTCGGAAGTAACCCGAACGCTATTCCTCAAATCAATATCCGGGGTAATTCTTCATTGCCCATGAGCGTGCAGGAGTATAACGAGAGTGCATCTAATGCTGTTAATACTCCCTTGATTATCATGGATGGTTTCGAGATCACGCTGGAGAAATTGATGGACTATAATGATGATGAGATTGAATCGATCAACATATTGAAGGATGCGGCGGCCACGGCTATTTACGGTTCAAGGGGATCGAACGGTGTGATAGTGGTAATTACCAAACAACCGGAGGCAGGTAAATTGAGGATTAACGCGGAGATTGGGATGGATATCGAGGCGCCGGATTTGAGTTCTTATGACCTGTTAAATGCTGCAGAGAAGCTTCAGTTGGAAAAGATGTCTGGGTTGTACGAGTCTTCTTTACCGGGAAATGACGTGAGATACACGGAAAGATATAACAAGCGTTTGAAGGCTGTACTTGCAGGGGTTGACACGGATTGGTTGAGTAAGCCTTTACACACGGGCGTGGGATCTCATTATAATTTGCGAATGGAAGGGGGAAGTGAACAATTTCGGTGGAGCGGTTCTTTGGCGTATAAAAATGTAGTCGGGGCGATGAAAGGTTCTTCCCGGCGTAATTTCAACGGTTCGATCACGTTGATGTATACGATTGATAATTTGATTTTCAAGAATTACACGTCTTACGGGATGAATCGGGGATGCGAAAGCAGGTATGGTTCGTTCAGTACTTATGCAGAACAACAGCCGTATGATGCGCCGTATGATGAGAACGGTAATCTCGTGCGTTATTTTGACGGTTTTCGTTATAGTGATCTGGATAGGCAGAATCCGTTGTATGATGCCTCGTTAAATTCTTTTGATAAAACGGGATATCAATCATTGACTAATAATTTCTCGATCGAGTGGAATATTATGGAAGGATTGATGCTGAGGGGGCAATTAGGTATTTCCAGCACGGATAATAGTAGTGATTATTTCTTACCGGCAGAGCATTCTTATTTCACAACCGGGGATAAAAAAGCGGAATATGCCACGGATGAAGGTTTTTTTCGTAGAGGGTTATATCGCTACGGAACCGGGAAAGAGTATAGTTACAGCGGAAATGTCACGATGACGTATAATAGAACTTTTGCGGAAAAACATCTTTTGTCCGTGGGTATTGATTGGTCATTGGCGGAGACTCAATCTCGTTCGTATAGTTTTGAGTTGGAAGGATTCTCGAGTGAAGATATGAGTTTTCTGGGGAATGCCCGACAATATATGAAAGACGGGATTCCTAACGGATTGAAAACAAGTACCCGCCGTTTCGGGTTGACCGGGAACGTGAATTATATTTATGACGGTCGTTATTACGTGGATTTGGCTTACCGGGTTGACGGTAGTTCCACGTTCGGGAGTGACAAGAAGTATGCCCCGTTCTGGAGTTCCGGTATCGGATGGAATTTGCATAACGAGTCTTTCTTGCAAGGTCATCCGGTAATAACCATGCTGAGGTTGAAGGGGTCTTACGGTGAAACAGGTTCGCAGCAGGGGTCATCTACCGGGGCATCGACAACTTACAAGTATTCCACGGATAACAAGTATATGAATTGGAACGGGGCGATTCTGCAAGGATGGGGAAATCCGAGGTTAACGTGGCAAAAAACGAACGAGTTGAATGTAGGCATGGAAGTTGGTTTGTGGGCAGGGCGTTTGAAAGGTGAATTGAACGTGTACACGAAAAAGACTGCAAATCTTCTTTCCAGTATGGATTTGCCATTGTCCATGGGTTACTCTTCTTATATCGCGAATGTCGGGGAGGTGAAGAATAATGGTTGGGAGTTGGCTTTGAGCGGGTATGCTATTCGTGATTATGAGCGGGAGGTTACTTTGATGTTTAGCGGGCAATTGGTATATAATAAGAATCGTATCACGAAACTTTCGGAGGCGATTAAGGCGCAGAATGAATTGTATTTACAAGAGGACGTGGACGTGAGCAACTTGTTCTACGAGGGACGCCCGCAAAACGCTATTTATGCTGTTCGTTCTTTGGGGATTGACCCAAGTACGGGTAACGAGATTTTTCTTGATAAGGACGGAAATATCACGGATACTTGGAAGCCGTCGGATAAGGTGTATTTGGGTGCGAAAGAGCAGAAATACCGGGGGAACGGTAGTATCCTGTTTATGTGGAAAGGGTTGACGGTGAATGTTGCCTGTTCTTATTACTGGGGAGGTAAAGCGTATAATGAAACTTTGTTGAACAAGGTGGAGGTGACAAAAAATACCTTGACTAGCCAAAATGTGGACGCCCGTGTGCTAAAAGCCCGGTGGTTTCAAGCGGGTGACGTGACGTTCTTCAAGCAACTGAGTAATACCCAAACTCGTGCGACATCCCGTTTCGTGATGAATGATAACGTGTTCGAGATATCTTCTGTCGGGATACAATATCGTTGGGATTCTCCTTGGGTTCAGAAATATACTCGTGCCGGTTCTATCACTTTTGGCGTGAATATGTCTGATATTCTGCATTTGTCATCCATTAAAATGGAGCGCGGAACCAGTTACCCGTATGCTCGTAATATTCAAGGATATATTAAGTTCTTATTCTAACATGTAATATTAAAAACTGTATTTATGAAAAGATTATATATCATAACGGTAGTCATGGCTTTGTTTTCCGTTTCCTGTAATGATTGGTTGGATGTGCGGCCGGACACGGAACAGAAAGACAAAGACTTGTTTACCACGTACAAGGGATTTCAGGATGCTCTCACGGGTTGTTACATGAGTTTAGCCGGTCAAGATATTTACGGGGAGAGATTGACAATGTCTAATATCGAATCATTGGCAAATCTTTGGTATCAATTCCGTAATTCGACTCGTTACGAGGATAATGATTTGATGGAACATAATTACACGAGTGATTATTCTAAGGCCGCGATCAAAACGATATATGCCGGGTTGTTTAACGTGATTGCTCAGGCTAATATGATTATTAAGTACGCCGAGAAAAATGGTGATGTCATCGAAGATCCGGCGGCTCGTGCCGTGATTACGGGAGAGGCTTACGCCATCCGTGCTTTTTGTCAGTTGGATGTGCTTCGCTTGTTCGGGCAGATGCCGCAAGGAGCAAGCCAACAAGTTGAATTACCCTATTCTGAAACTACCTCTATTGACGAAATGCCTGCTTACTATGGTTTCGATGCTTACGTGGCAAAACTAGAAAGCGATTTGGTTAAAGCGGAATCTTTCTTGAAAGATAGTGATCCGGTGTTTCAATATACTTTCTCCAACTTGAATTCTGTAAGCGGGAATGAATTGAATGACAGTTATATGTATTATCGTCAAGCTAGAATGAACTATTGGGCGGTGAAAGCAATTCAAGCCAGAATGTACCTTTATTTGGGAAAAAAAGAAAAGGCTTACGCGTTGGCGAAAGGAATTATAGACGCCAAAGGTGTGGATGGAAAACCTGTCATGACAATGAGTGGCGAAACGGATATCGCAAAAGGGTATAAGACTTGTCCGTCCGAATGCCTGTTGTATCTCAGTAAATATAACGTGAAAACCTACTCGACGGAATTTTTGCTTGGAAATCAGACAGACGTGCAGGTTGGTTCGGGACATTTGGTTGTCTCCCATTCGATGTTGACAGATTTGTACGCGGGACAGAATACGGGTTCGCATAACAGATATTTGAATTGCTGGAACCGGAACGTGAAAGATGCGTCGGCTAGCCTATATGCGGCGATCACGAAGTATTATTTCGCGGATGATGCTGAAAATCAAATGCTGTATTATCAGATTATTCCGATGTTGCGTATGTCCGAAGTTTATTTGATTGCTATGGAAACATCTTCCGATTTGGATGAGATAAACGGGTGGTATACGGATTACATGTTGGCTCATAACGTGGTGTTGAATGAAGCGGGATTTTCTTCCTTGAACGATGTTCCCAAGGAGCTCGTGAACGAGTATCGCCGGGAGTTTTATGGAGAGGGGCAGATGTTCTATACCTACAAGAGAACCGGAACGGCAAGTATGCTTTGGGGTAATGGGACGGCTGACGAGAAAGTATATATTCTTCCTTTGCCGGAAACCGAATATAATCCTAATTCTCAAATAAAGTAAATGATTATGAAACAGTTGATAAATATAATGATCGGTTGTATCCTACTTTTGGGGATGAGTTCTTGCGAAAAAGATTTGCCGGTGTATAGTACGTCGGATTGCTGGTTAAATTTCGTTTATTACAATTATGACGGAACTATCGTGGAAACGGAAAAGGTTACGGACGAGATGAGATACGCCTCGTATTCATTCGTGTATGCCGGGGAAGATGTGGACGTTGATACGGTTTGGTTCAAAATATCAACGATGGGTTTCGTGTCGGATGAAGATCGACCGTTGGAGTTGGAGCAGGTTCTTACCGGGCAGAATGATGCGAAAGCAGATGTACATTATGTCGCCTTCACGAATGAAGAGTTGAAAGCGAAATACTACATCATCCCTGCTCGTAAAACGATAACGGAAATTCCGGTGGTTGTAAAAAAGGATCCTTCATTGGAGAATGGAGATGTCACGTTACAATTTACATTCAAGGATAACGGTTATTTTAAACCGGGATATGCGGGATTGACTGTCCGTGTGCTGTCAATCTCTGCAAAATTGACGAAACCTTCGGTATGGGAGGAATATTATTGTGATTATTCATTTGGCCTTTACGGAACAGAAAAACATCGTTTGATGATAGAATGGACAGACAAGAAATGGGATGACGAGTATATCAAGGAACTGATGGAGGGTGACAGTGCTTATGTCGATTATCTGGCAGGATGGTTTGCTCGGAAGTTAGAGGAAGAGAATGCCAAAAGGATAGCGGAAAATAAGGAACCTTACAAAGAAGAAGACGGTACCCCGGTAAGTTTTGAACCGAAATCTTGGAATTGATAATTTAATGGATGATAGTATGAAAAAAAATATTTTATTAGCCGTATTGTTTACATTGTTCGGGCTAGTTGCCTGTTACGATGATGATAGTAGTTTGGCAACCAGAGAGATTGGCGATATTGCGATTGATACATTGAAAGATGCTTCAATTATCTCTTATAGTGGAAATAAATTGGAACGGGAACCGAAAATCGAGACGAAATATTCGGAAGAGCAGTTAGCTTACGCGTGGTATATTTATAAAGAGGATCAACAAGAGGGATTCCGGACGAATAAAATCGATTCCGTGAAGAATTTATCGTACGAGATAAATTTGGCGGCCGGGAATTACACGGTTGTGTTTGAAGTGACGGCTAAAGAGAACGGTTATTCAGTTGCGGAAGAGATGAAATTAGCTGTTTCCACGACTTTTTCTCAAGGTTTTTACATCTTGAAAGAAACGGCGGAAGGGAACTCGGAATTGGACGTATATACACAAGACGGTCTTGTTTCAGATCTTTTGACGAACTCGCAAGGGGAACCGTTGATTGGGGCTCCTCGTAATTTGTCCGTGTGTTTCGGGCAGGCTTTTATTGATACGGAAGAGAACGTAATGGCAACGGGCAACACGGTATGTGTTACCACGGAACAGAATAAATTTGCCTGTTTCCGTACGGTGGATATGTTGAAAGTTTTTGATAATTCGAATTTACTTTTCGAGGAAATGGAGGCCGATGAGTCCCCTTATTGTATGGTTAGAAGTCTTTCGAGTATATTTTATTTTTCCAGTAAAGGCATCCGTTCTGCTTCTACCGATGAAAATAGCGGTAAAATGGGCTTCCCCTTGGATAGTGAAAGCAGTAAGCATGTGCAAATAGTGAACGGGGGATTCGGAGGTCATGTATACTGGAATAATAGTAAACATCGTGTCATGACGGTGGATTATAATTGTTCCGGTGTATCGGAAGTTGAGTTCAATACGGAAGTGAATCAAGATAATTTGGAATGCCTGTCGAGTGGACTTAATTACGTGGGAGGAAGTGAGATGATCTATTTCCTGTGTCAGGATAAAACTTCGGGAGTCCGGTATTTGTATTTGCTTTCCGGGGGAAATATCGTGGAGATTAGGCCTTTAAAATCTAATTTGCATTTGGCTCAAGGGGATATTATTGCGGGCAACGGTTTGACGGGAACATTGATTTATTGTGTGCATGATAATAAATTATACGGTTATAATTTTGATGCCGAGAGTGAAATGGAGATTCCGATAACCGGCATCCCGGAAGGAGCTACAATTTCTTATTTCTCCAATCAATATTGGAACATGGGGTTATTCGGGGATACATCGTTGAATTTTGACAACATAGTGGTCGGGACACAGGAAGGTGATAATTATACCGTGTATTTGTATAATATACGCGGAGGACAACCTTACGGGGGACCTATAACAGTTTTCTCCGGCGAAGGCAAACTGAGAAGTGTGCGGTATGTTTGTCAGGCGGCTGTGGATATGACTGCCATGCTGGGACCTATGTATGGATTTGGTCCATGTTTCCCTTATTGATAATAACGTGTAAATAAAAAGACGAATATAATGAAAAAGATTGTTTTGTTGTTGTTTGTTTCTTTGTTGGTCATTTCTGCAACGGCGCAAACGAATTTCCGGGATATTACTTATAAAGAAGCCCTCGCTGCCGCGAAAGACGAGAAAAAACTGGTATTTATTGATTTTTATACCTCTTGGTGTGGTCCGTGTAAAATGATGATGAAAAATATCTTCCCGTTGAAAGAGGTCGGGGATTATTTGAATGATAAGTTCGTGTGTATTAAGATTGATGCTGAAAAAGGAGAGGGACCGGAATTGGCAAAAAAGTACAAGGTAAAAGCGTATCCTACTTTTGTAGCCATAGATGTGGTTGAGAGAGTATTAATGATTAAAGAGGGAGGTTCGGTGGATGGAACTGCTTTTATCACGAGTATTGACCGTCAAATAGACCCCGATAAAACTCCCGAACGAATGCAACAACGTTATGAAAGCGGCGAGCGTACAGCCGAGTTGATTTCTGCCTACGCGGGAATGAAATTGGAACAAGTATACCGGAATCGTCGTCCGGATATGTCTAAAAAAGAAGAGGCTTTTAAAATCGTGCAAGATTATTTTAGCGGGTTGAATGATAAACAAAAGCTGGCCGATGAAAACTTGTTTGTGTATATTTCTTTTACCGAAAGTCCTATGGATGCAATCGCCCGCTATATGATAACTTGTCGGGATAAATTTGCTCCTGCCGTGAAGGATAAAATCTCGGAACAAATCGGGAATTTGTATAAAGTGGAAATGCAAAAATATCTGATAGCTCAAATACCTTTTGAACAACAGCAATATGATGTAGTGAAAAGGGAGATTATTGATTTGGGATTGAATAAGGATAATTATTACACGGAAGCATTTCGTTTCATAGAATGCCACGGGAAAGGTGATTTGAATGCTTTTATGACTCTGTGTGAGAAGGAGTATGCTCAGTTGAATGATGACTATAAAGCGTATATCATGTATAATTTTGCGGCTTTGTTTGTGAACGGGGATGAGGTCGTGAAAAAGCGTGCGGCGAAATTCGTGCGTTGGTTATTCATGGAAATGGACGCGACAATGATTATGTTTGTTGCCCAGCAATTAATGCAATTGGAAGGCGGCGGACATTAAGAAGATGCTCTCGAAATCGTTTTTCGTGTATCCCGGTTTTCCTTGTCGGAAGCCGGGATATTTCTGTTAAAAAGATATTTCTGCTTGTTAATGATGCGTTGTTTGCTCTTTTTTTATACTTTAGCGGAACAAATTTGTAAAACGTGAAAGAGATGTACACACTAAATGATTTAAGGGAGATTATAACGAAAGAGTTAGAGAAAAAAGAGTATATGCAAGAGCCGTATTCGTTGTTTGAGCCGATACAGTATATACTGGAAGACGGTGGAAAACGGTTACGTCCGATGCTTACTTTAATGGCTTATAATCTCTACCGGGAGGACATCGAGAAGGTGTTGAAATCCGCTATCGGGATAGAAATCTTTCACAATTACACGCTTTTGCACGATGACGTGATGGATGATGCTGAGTTGAGAAGAGGACGTCCGACGGTTCACAAGAAGTGGAACAGTAACGTGGCGATATTAAGTGGTGATGCGGCTGCCATTATGGCTTACAAGAGTATAGAGCATTGCGAGGATAAATACTTGCGTCGGGCTATTGACTTTTTCAATCAGGTAGCACTGGACGTGTGCAAGGGACAGCAGTATGATATGGTGTTCGAAACGAGAAATAACGTGACCGAGGAAGAGTATATCCACATGATTTATTTGAAGACAGCCGTTTTGCTTGCCGGTAGTTTGCGGCACGGGGCGTTGCTTGCCGGAGCTCCGGAACACGAGTACAAAGCGTTGTATGATTTCGGGGGATATCTTGGGTTAGCTTTCCAGTTACAGGATGATTACCTTGACGTGTACGGGGATGTTGCCGAATTCGGGAAAAACATAGGTGGAGATATCGTGGCAAACAAGAAAACTTATATGCTTATCAAGGCGTTGGAGTTGGCTGATCCGGCGACAAAGGAGGAGTTGTGGGGATGGATAGAGAAGAAGGATTTTGATCACAAGGAAAAAGTGGAAGCCGTTACACGGATATATGATCGTTTAGGGATAAAAGAAGTTGCTTTTGCGGCAATAGATAAATATTTGGAAAAGAGTCGGGAGATATTGGATAAGATTGAAGTTCCGGCAGAACGAAAAGTCGATTTCTACGAGATGTTGGACGAGATAGGAAGTCGGAAAAAATAAAATAGTGCATTAAATGGAGAAATCTAAACAGCGATTGTTAGACGAGCGTTATTTGAGAATGGCCCGGATATGGGCGGAAAATTCGTATTGCATACGTCGTCAGGTAGGAGCCTTGATCGTGAGGGGCGATGCCATTATTTCGGACGGGTATAACGGGACTCCTTCCGGGTTCGAGAATATATGTGAAGACGAGGACAATAAAACAAAGCCCTACGTGTTGCATGCCGAGGCGAACGCTATCACGAAAGTGGCGAAATCGAATAACAGTAGTTTCGGGGCAACGTTGTACGTGACGGCTTCTCCTTGTATCGAATGCTCGAAGCTGATTATTCAGGCGGGCATCCGACGGGTGGTATATTCGGAACATTACAGGAGCGCGGATGGAATCGAATTACTGCAAAAAGCGGGAATAGAAGTGGAGTATATAGGGTTTGCGGATGATAAAGAGATAAAAGATTAAATATGAACAAGAGTAATTTAAGAGCGTTATTGACACCGATCGTGTTGGCTTTGGCTATCGTGCTCGGTATGATGATAAACAGGTTTTTGCCGGATCGCGGACAAATGTCTGTTGCCGCGGGAGTGTACCCGCAGATGGGCAATAAATTGGATGTGATTTTGGGAATGATACAACACTCGTACGTGGATACGGTGAACATGACAGAGTTGATAGAGAATTCTATCCCGGTTATATTGAATGATTTGGATCCTCACACGATATATATTCCCGCGAAAGATATGCAGCGGGCAAATGAAGGAATTATCGGTAATTTCGGGGGTGTAGGCGTGCAGTTCTATAAATATCTGGACACGGTTACGGTCGTGAAAGTCGTTCCCGGCGGACCTTCCGAGAAAGCGGGGATATTGGATGGTGACCGGATTATCCGGGTAGGCGATTCTGTGGTAGCCGGGGTAAACAAGAATACCGACCAGATTATGGCAATGATGAGGGGAGAGTTCGGTTCGAAAGTAGATTTGACCATCGTGAGAAGGGGTGAACCGAAGCCGATCAAGAAGACGGTTACTCGCGGCAGTATCCCGGTAAAAAGTGTTGATGTGGCGTATATGCTCAATGATACAACGGGTTATTTGAAAACCAATACCTTCGGTATGGTTACCTATATGGAGTTTATGAATGCCATGGAGAATTTGAAGCAGGCGGGGATGAAAAAGATAATTATCGACTTGCGGGAGAACGAGGGCGGAGTGCTGGAAACGGCAATCAAGATGATAAACGAATTTCTGGACGCGGACAAGCTGATTTTGTACACGCAGGGAAACGCCAGAGCCCGTATGGATTTCACGTCCAACGGTCAGGGACGTTACAAGGATATCCGTGTGGATGTATTGATTAGTGAGTTTAGCGCGTCTGCCAGTGAGATTTTCGCTGGTGCAATACAGGATAACGACCGGGGATTAATTATCGGGCGTCGTTCTTTCGGAAAGGGATTGGTACAGGAACAACGCCCGCTATCCGATGGTTCTGCCGTACGGTTGACGGTAGCCCGTTATTATACGCCTTCGGGACGTTCTATTCAGAAACCTTATGACCAAGGGAAAGAGAAATATTACAGCGATATTTACAACCGTATGATGCACGGGGAGTTTTCTCAAAGGGATAGCATCACGTTTGACGAGAATTTGAAATATCAGACTGTTGGCGGACGTACCGTGTATGGCGGTGGCGGAATTATGCCGGATGTCTTTGTGCCGGCTGACACGACCGGGGCTACCCGTTATCTGGCAGCGGTGACGAGAACTCAGTTCTTGTATGATTATACTTTTGATTTCATGGATAGACACCGGAATGAGATGAAGGATTTAAAAGATTACAAGGCTATCCAGCGATACTTGAAGCAGTTCGATCTGGTAAACGAAATGGCGAATTATGCTGCCCGCCGCGGATTGAAGCGGAATGACAAGGAGATAAAAGAGTCTTACCAGATTTTGAGAACACGGATAGAGGCTTATATCGGTCGTCACGCTTTGGATGATATCGGTTTCTACCCGATAATCGGTCAGATTGATAATACCTTACAGGAAGCGATTAAACAATAGACAATGATGAATATTTTACACGGGAGGCTGATAGGCCTCCTGTTTCTGTTTTGCACGCTGGGTGGTTTCGCGCAAAACCGTTATATTCCCTCGGGGGAGGGAATGTTGGTTGAATATACCTATTATTGTTTGGGTTTTGACAAAGAGCATAAACAGGCGAATTGGGTGTATTACGAGTTGGAAGCCAAGAATCTCACGGGGAAGGCGAGCCGGAAAGATAATTTTCGGGTAGACCCGAAACTAGATACATGGAGTGCCACGTTAGCCGATTACAAGGGAAGCGGGTATGACCGGGGGCATTTGTGTCCTGCCGCTGATATGTCGTTTAATGCGAAAGCGATGAGCGAAACGTTTTACATGTCGAATATGTCGCCGCAAGTACCGATGTTTAACCGGGGTATCTGGAAGAAGTTGGAGGAACACGTTCGGGAACGGGCAAAGCGGGAAAAACTGTACGTGGTAACCGGACCGATTTTCAAGAGTAACAAGGGGAAGATAGGCAAAGGAAAAGTGACCGTTCCCGGTTACTATTACAAATTATTTTACTCCCCGTCGAGGCAGCAGATGATAGCTTACGTGTTGCCGAACGAGGAGAGTCGGCGCCCGATAAACAGTTTTGCGGTACCCGTGTCGAAAGTGGAGAAAATGACCGGTATTGATTTCTTCCCGCAACTACCGGATGATCTGGAAAAGCTGTTGGAAGCGGATACACTTTCGCATCTGGAACATATGCCCAAGCAACCCGGTAAATCATATCCCCCGACCCGGAAAGAACAAATTATCGCCGTGGCGGGAGCCGTGCTCTTGTTCTTGCTCGTGTATTTCCTGATCAAACACTGGGGTGGGAAAAAGAAGAAAAAGAAAAAAGCCAAGAAACCTCTCAAGAAAAAGAAATAAGCCCGAAAGGCTTATTTCTTTTTCAACAAATCATCAATCACTTTTGTCATTTTCTCGAACTCTTTCGGTTCGTACAGGCGGGTGAGATAGACAATCTTCCCCTCTTTGTCTATGATAACGTTCCGGGTGACGCCTGCGCCTTTCGCGGCAAAAGAATAAAAGGCTTTACCTTCCGGATCGAGCAGGAGAGGGTAAGTGATACCTGTTTCTTTGGCAAATTTTTTGACCACTTCTTTCGATTCCTTAAGATCAATGCCGTATAAAACGAAGTCGGGATTATCCTTGTGTTTCAGCCAGATATCTTTTTCGATAAAGGGCATTTCTTTTCGGCATACGCCACACCAGCTGGCAGTGAATTGAAGCATAACAATTTTCCCTTTCAGGTCTTTCAATTGTTTCTTTGTGCCGTCAGGAAAGATTAATTCGATATCAGGTGCTTTGTCGCCTACTTTCACGATGTATCCTCTATCGTCTTCCGGGGCTTGAACCCAAGCGCAGGTCATGAATAATAATAAAATTAGAGTCAGGTGTTTCATATTGGATCATGTTTGATTAATATCGTTTCAGACTTTTCGGGCTACCGCTCCACGAGCATCCCAAGCAATAGAGAATTGTCGTGTCGAATCCCTCCAGAGAGTCATTTTCATTTACCGGAACAACCTCGTAATCGGTTGTCACTTGCACCAGACATGGATTGCCTTGTGCGTCTTTCACGTGAAAACGGCGTATGCCGCATTGTGGACAAAGTAAAAATCGCATATTCTAAAATTTGAGACATAGTTACTGATTATTATTGATAGTTGTACGGGGTACGAGGGAAAAATTGTTACTTTTATCAGATTCTTTTCATATACGGGAAGAAAGACTGTATATTTGTCGTAACAAGATGATAGTAGTTAGTGGGTTTTGATATGGAAAAACAGAAGAAATATAAAATACATTTTGCACCTGTGCAGGGGCATACCGATTGGACGTACCGGAACCTGCACGAGAAATACTTCGGGGGAGTGGACGCCTATTATACCCCGTTTATCCGGGTTGAAAAAGGGGATAGTTTCCGGTCGAGAGATATGAAGGATTGTGATCCCGAATTAAATACCGTGCAGAGATTGATCCCGCAGGTGTTGGGGGGCGACCCGATGGAATTGGATGTATCTCTGGAGATGTTGGAAGAGAGAGGCTTCACGGGGGTGGATATCAACATGGGATGTCCTTTCCCGATGATCGCGAGGCGGGGGAAAGGAGCGGGCGTGTTGTCCGACCCGAAGCGGGTACGGGAGCTGATGGAAGTTGTGAAGGAATACCCGGGGATGCAGTGTTCCGTGAAGATGCGTTTGGGATGGGAGAATCCCGAAGAATGTCTGTCATTGCTTCCTGTTTTGAATGACACCCCTTTAACTGCCGTTATTCTGCACGCTCGTGTCGGTACGCAGGAATACAAGGGAGAGGTAAACCCGGATGCGTTTGAGGCATTTTATAATCAATGTAAACATCCCTTGTATTACAACGGGGATGTGTTGACCCTAGAGGATATTCAACGGGTGACGGCACGCTTTCCCCGTTTGGAAGGCGTCATGATCGGTCGGGGATTGTTAGCGAACCCCGCGTTGGCAATGGAATACTTGAATGGTAAAGAATTGACCTCGGAGGAGAAGTACAGGAAATTCAAACTCTTTCATGCCGAACTTCTGGCCGCTTATGCCGAACGTTTGCAGGGTGAGCATCAATTAGTGATGAAAATGAAAACTTTCTGGGAATATTTCATGCCGATGACCGACCGGAAAATATTGAAGAAGATTCACAAGAGTAACAAACTATCCCAGTATAACGAAGCGCTTGCGCGTGCCTTCGTGCCGGGACAGGAAGAAGGGTGATAGCGGATGAAAAAAGCGATATATATCATTATAGGCTGTATTTCCGTGGTGTTGGGTATAATCGGTATTTTCGTGCCCGGTTTGCCGACAACACCTTTTCTTTTATTGAGTTCATGGCTTTTTTACAATAGTTCCAAGCGATTGCATGATGCCTTGCATCGTTCCAAGTGGTTGGGGCCTTATATCCAGCGTTTTCAAGAGAAAAAAGGAGTGGGTTGGAAGACAAAAGCGGTATCCATTATTTGTATGTGGACGATGATCAGTATTTCCGCTTTCGGGATTATCGAGAATTTGCATGTGAGGATATTATTATTGATATTGGGTGTGGTTGGGACATGCAGCGTGCTGTTTATCGTACCGAATCCCAAAAAGAAATGATAATTCTTTGTATTTTCTAAGTGTTACCAAAAATGAATTTTCCCATCTTCAACAGTAAACGGTCTTTCCTCTATTCCGAAAGTTGTGTTGCGTAGCCATAATAATCCTCCTTCCGGCACATTGGTAAATTCCAGAAAATAGTCTAGGGCTATTTGTGAACCCAAGGAACGCCATCCATCGATATCATAATAAAATAATTCATATCTATTACCGGGATATATGCCATTTCCATCTCCTCTTGGGAGACAGATAATTTTGGAAATTTTAACGGATTTCCCAAAATCAATAGTGAGTTCTTCTGTTGATATAGAAATATTTGTGAGAGGATCGTTGTCAAATGCTTTTTGGAATTGCGATTTACATGTACCATTCAGGGTACGTCCATGCTCATCAATGAACTTAAGTTCTGCTATATCGAAAGTCTTTTTCTGATTTCCAAGGATTCGATAATATCGGAATGATTTATCTCCTGTTACTTCTTGTACGATGTAGCTTAAATTTGTGGTAGTTTGCGTGAGTAGAGTGTCTCTTTTTTCCCTTTCAAATCGAGGGTCGTTAGAAGCTTCTATAATTATACCTTCCAAATTTTTCGTATATTTGAGTAATAATTCGTTTGCTGGGTACTTTCTTGTTAAAATCAAATTTTGTGTCTTTTTTTGGTTTGGTTCTAAGTACTTTGTCTCTCCTCGGGAGTTTAGTATAAAGGGATAATTAAACGCATATTGAATATTTCCTTTATAATATAAAGGCAGGTAAACAATATTTTTTCCCATGTCTCTAAATTCAATTTCGTTTTTTTTGAATTTAGAAATTCCTATTGGTTGCCATGATAAATTATTGAATACCCCTAAGTAACAGTAATGCGGTTTGTGGGGAATCTGTTTTCTTACTTTCACTTTGATGTTGCTGGTATTTAGATAAGTAGATGTGACATCTTTAATGAAAGGAGTTTGAAATATTTCGGGTATATATTCATTTTTCAAAAAATCAATGTCGTTATTCCGTGAATACGTGAACCTGTAAATTTTAGCTGCTTTGTAATTTATAAATAAAGTTTTGTTCCCGTTTTGAATGTTCGGGGTAACAATGGTACACCAGTAGTGCTGACCGTTACGATTCGGGTGGAAGGGAATATAATCTAATGCAGCAGGAATGCCTAAGGTGCGAAATTTAAATAAGCGTGTAGCGTGGGCTTCGTAGCAATTAGTCGCAAAATCAATTTTAAGAAACTGATTGATAAAGTCTCTGTTAAAAGTTAAATCATGTTTTTGGTATTCGATGTATTGAGACATTTTCAGTATATCATATTTGATATTATCGGCATGCGTGATAATATCATTCATTATTTTAGTTGTATGGATGGAATCTCTCCACGTGTCAATAAGTTCGTTTTCAAATCTATAGGGTAATATGTATTCGAAAAAAATATCTATGGGGATATCCGAAAGCCAAGGGTAAGTTTGTAATAGTTTGAATGATGCGTCAATATGTTTGATAAGAAAATCGGATGTAATGTATTTTATGTCTTCTTGTTTATGAGATACGTTTTTGATGTTTTCAGCGTGACTGGATAAAATATCAAATATTTTTATGTCAAAATAAGTAATTGAATCTAGGGTTATCGTTTTGATTGAGCCCTTCGTGTCTATAGTTTTCTTTTCAAAACGAGCGTTTTGGGCATCTTTACTGATGAAGCGAAATGAATCTATTAAATCTCCGCGTAAAGTATAATGCCCGGGCATATTTTCGATTAAAAATTTTGCGGCTTCAAGTTTAAGAGAATCTTTTAACAGAGCGTAATGGGTGAGTACTTTCTCTAGTTCCTGTCGATTATTTCCCGCTGTTTCAAGAGCTTTTTCTAATTTTGGGTGATGATATCGGCAAGAAAAGATGACGATAGAAAATATGATTGTAAAATATGTAAGTTTCATAACATAAAGAGTAAAATTCACCATGGCTGTTTAAAGCCATGGTGAATGAAAAGCCTATTTAACTTTTGTTAGAGTTACTTTGTTAGGAATCCAATATTCACATGCTGGAGGAGTTATGAATTCAAAGTATATAGAGTCTTTACCGATGAACTTGATTTTGGCTGTTCCTGGTTCACCTGTTCCATAAGCACTTTTGATTTTAACAATCAATTCTCCGTTTTTGATAGTACCTTGAATAGATTCTTCTTCTCCGCTGTCATCTATTCTTCTGCCATCTAACATTACAGAAGAATGTTTTCCAGTTACAACGGAGTCTTTTTGTGTGAGTGATAATGAAAATGACGTACTTTCAGTTTCATATTCCCATATCCCTGCATAGTTGGGGTAGGATACAAGGGCAAATAATGTGATGATTGTAATAATTAGTGTTTTCATATTATTATAGATTAACAGTTAACGTTATATTTATTTGAATCTGTTTTTTGTTTAAATGTATTTGTTCGATTAAGCCATCCATTTAAAAATTTTTTGAGGTTTGGCTTGGTTTTGACCAAATTTTGATAATATTTTTTTCTTGCTTCTATAAAAGTATTGTATAAAAGTTTATGGTCAACACTATTTAGGCAGGCGATTGTTTTAGGTCCAATGGCACCATCTTCTTTTAAGGTAACTTCTGTTTGTAATGCGTTTAAGGTTTTTTGTAATACTTTTGTTGCATGCCCTCCTGCGTTGACATAAAAATCAAAAAAAGCGTACCTCATATCAGGATCATCAATAGTTTCCATTTTAGTTCTGTTCCAAAATGCAGTTTCATAAATAGAAATTGCTTGTTCGGAGGTGAGTTTTTTTAAATTCTCTAAAGTCGGTTCCATGTTTAAGACACTTTTTGCGTACCTTTGCCACGTGTCCCAAGCAATCCCTTTGTTGGTCGCTTTCCCGGGATCTTCGGGGTCATTAACAAATCCTCCCTCGTGTTTAAGTACTTTCTCCATAACACCATTGAATAATAGACCGTCACATGGATCCGGTATGTCTGGAGTGTTTGAAGGTCCATCATCATCTCCTCCCTCGGAAGGAGGGGTGGGGGTATCTGGGTCTATCGGTTTATCCGGATCGGGATAATCGTAACAAGTACATTCGAAAATCTTTTTGTGGCAAAATGCACACCTTACACATTGACAATTTCGTTCTTTTTCTCCACAATAAAAACACTTTGGGCAATTACATCCATCACGAGTTCCACAATATGGACATACGACGACCCAGACGTCATCAAAATCACCACCATAAAGTGCGCAGTTGTGAGGACAATCCGCATATGTATAACCATGTTTACATATTTTTGGGGAAGAGTTTTCTATAGAGCTAAAAGCTCTCGAAACACTTGTTTGCGCTTCGTTGAATAACATGTGTTCGTAATTAGGATTTTCCTGCGAACTTAATGAATCCTTTTGATTTGTTACATGCGTGCAAAGCGTTCCGTTAAGTTTTCCGTTCGTGTACCCGAATGCTTTCACGAATTTTCCTCCTAGGGTAGAACAGAAAACCATCCCGGTGAAATTACTTCCACCCAAATATCTGAAATCCTCAATTAGCGTGTACGGATCCTTATCTCGAGTTCCTTGTACCTCCGGTATGATTGTTGTGACAAACATATCAATTTCATTATCGGAACGTTTGGCGATAACTAATCTTCTTCCGGCGGGGACCTCACAAGTGTACACGTGTTTTTGGTTATGGTAAATTTGCCTTGCAACGTGAACTGTTGATGTGCTTCGTAAAGGTATTTCTATTAAAGTAACACCTTTATGTCCGGATATGATAGCTTTTCCCCAATCGGGACTCATTTCTGGATAAACACTTGATGTATTTCTACTTTGCGTCTTTTCATTAAAAGATAGCGGGGCTAAGTCTGTTGCATTCATTTCAAAGAACTCTTGGGCTTCCCCGACACTAAATGATATCGGGTAGTTACTACTTTCTGTAGAATTGTCATTCAATCCGTAATCTCTACAAGAGTAGTAAATCAATAGAAATAAAGCAACTCCTAGTGGGATAATTTTTTTCCTTTTCATAATCTGTTACGTTAAAAAATTAATCAATACATAATTTTTCTTTTAGTTTTCATTGTTTTTGCTTGCGTCTATTTCATAAAACCTCCTTTCTTTTGTTTTGTTATCACTGTTTTTTAAAAAAGATTTCATAATGTGGCGAGCTCTTAAAACAGTTGTGTTTGTGATTTTGACTTTTGTTGTAAGGGCTGTTTTTGCGATTTTTTCTGCTTTATCTTTTTCTCCTGTTTCTTGATACAAGGAGAATAGATAAAATTGCGGAAGAATATGTGAGGGCACCATTAGAGATGCTTGTTGAAAGGCGTTTTGAGCTTTATTAAATCTTTGATTGCGTTGATAACATAAACCAAGGCTGTTTAAAATAATAGAGTTGGGGCGTAATTTACACGCCTGTTCTAAAACAGGAAGGGCTTCATTGTATTTTTTGCAGGAGTAAAGTTCTTCGGCAAGCCATAAAATGAAATCAGGAGAATTTAATAATTGGGTATAATATTTCACCCACGATTTTTCAGTGATTGCTATTTTTAATGCTTGTTCGGCTTTTATTCTCCAAACGACTTGATTATAAAATAGAAATAAGGTAATTAATAATATACTAGCTAAAATCTTTTTGGTTAGTTTTGATATATAAATGGTATATCGTTTTAATGTTGCTTCTTTGGCAAGTATAGCGATTATGATACAAAAAATGAACGTGATGGATATGTTTTCAAAGGGATATCCTAACATGCTAAAGGTTGATAATGAGATTAATAGTGCTTGATAATAGCGAATATTATCATTTTTTTCTGGAGAAACTTTGAAACAGTAAAATATCAATGTGGAGAATAGTATTAAGCCGATAATGCCTGTTTCACATGCAATTTTGATATATTCATTGAAAGCAATATAATTATTGTCTGCGATAGATATAAATATTGAATTAGGGTATTGATGGAACCACAAGGCTTGTTGTGGCATATACATAGCCTCGAATGAAGATACACCATGACCGAACCATGGTGATTGTCTGAAAATAGAAAGTGAAACCAAATAAATGAGAACTCTGCCATTAGCTGATTCGGGACGAATTAAATATATGCCTCCTAAAAATAATAATGTAAGAAACGTAATTGAAATACACGTGAAAATTCTTTTTTTATTTAATTGTCGACGAGAATATTTATTTTGTTTGAAATATATCCATATAATTCCGCTAATTAAAGCAAGCCAAGCAGCTCTGGAATGTGTTAGGTAAAGCCCTGCTAATATGATACATAGTCCGCATGCGAAACAAATTTGATATGTAATTTTCTTGGTATGATGTAGTACCAGGGTACAACTAATAATAGAAAGAGTTAAATAAATCCCCCATAAACTGGGGTTTATAAAACTTCCGGTCTGTTTGAAATATACATGATCGGGAGGTAGTATATCGGTAAATTGTAGGATACCCCAAGTGGATTGAATTATTCCAGAAGTAAACAGGGCTAAAAAAAGGCTTTTATTATAGTAAGAATTTTGTATCCAATAATATAGCACGAGTAGGCATGCAAAATAGAATATAGTAATTGAATCTACAGGGTAAGAGGAGGTTAATAAACGTATGATTCCCCATGAAATAATTACCCCCCATAGTAGGTCTATTTTATTCCATGTATAGAAATCGAGTTTAAATAATATTCTTAGAGAGAGTATCGCTAATATACTAAAAGCTAAAGTATAAGTAGTAAGCCCTGTAAAACAAATATTGCATTTGTCGGTTACTGGTAATAAAATGGCGAACAGCCAAATTGTTAATTGATCTATAAAATTTATATATCGTGTCACTATCTATAAATCCTACTATGTTATTTACGGGTGACAGATAGTGTGTAAATAAAAGTTAAATAATCCTCTGTGGCTTGTAGTTGGAAAGATTACAAAAAGAAACCGGAGGTACTTTTTCAAGTATCTCCGGTATTATGAATACAATTCAATCGTACGATTGCTTTTTACCCTATCACCACGTTCACGATTTTTTTCGGTACGATAATCATTTTCTTGATTTCCTTCCCGTCCATCCATTTTGCGAAGTCCGGAGTGGCTTTTACGGCTGTTTCAATCTCTGCGTTGGTTGCCGTTGCGGGCATGGCGAGTTTGAAACGTACCTTGCCGTTGAAGGAAACCGGGTATTCGAACTCGTCTTCCACGAGGTATTTTTCTTCCCATTTCGGGAAGGCTTCTTTCGTGATGCTTCTCGTGTGGCCTAGCAGGCTCCACAGTTCTTCCGCCATGTGTGGGGCAAAAGGAGCGAGGGTAATCACGAGGGGTTCGAGGATAGCCCGTTTATTGCATTTCAGGGCTGTCAGTTCGTTCGTGCAGATCATGAAAGCGGGAATGGACGTGTTGAACGAGAAGTTCTCGATATCGTATTCCACCTTCTTGATCGTTTTATGCAGTACTTTCAATTCTTCTTTGGTCGGCATCTCGTCGCTCACGCTGAATTCTTCGCCGTTTTGGAACAGGCGCCAGAATTTACGCAGGAATTTGTACACCCCGTCGATACCTTGCGTGTCCCACGGTTTGCTGAATTCCAGCGGTCCGAGGAACATTTCGTACAGGCGCAACGTGTCAGCCCCGTATTCTTCGATAATCGTGTCGGGGTTCACCACGTTGAACATGGACTTGGACATCTTCTCGATAGCCCAGCCACAGATGTATTTCCCGTTTTCGAGGATAAACTCGGCATTGGCGAATTCCGGTCGCCATGCACGGAACGCATCCACGTCTAACACGTCATTCTTCACGATATTCACGTCCACGTGTAACTCCGTGGTCTTATGCTGATCCTTCAACCCGAGGGAAACAAACGTATTCGTGCCTTGTATCCGGTACACGAAATTCGAACGTCCTTGAATCATACCTTGGTTGATTAGTTTCTTGAAAGGCTCTTCTTCGGTGGCAACACCGATATCATGCAAGAACATGTTCCAGAAACGGGAATAAATCAAATGTCCCGTGGCGTGTTCTGTCCCGCCCAAGTAAAGATCCACGTTTTTCCAGTAATTGCAGACGTCCTTATCTACCAGAGCCTTGTCATTGTGCGGGTCCATGTAGCGTAAAAAATACGCCGAGGAACCCGCGAAGCCGGGCATCGTGTTTAATTCCAGAGGATAACCCTCTTCCGTTTTCCAGTCTTGTACACGACCTAGAGGTGGTTCTCCTGTTTCTGTCGGCAAGTATTTATCTACCTCCGGCAACTCCAGCGGCAATTTTGACTCGTCGAGCATATATGGCATCCCGTCTTTGTAATACACCGGGAACGGTTCGCCCCAGTATCGTTGACGACTAAAAATGGCATCCCGCAGGCGGTAATTGATCTTGCTTTTACCGATTCCTCTTTTCTCGACTTCTTGCGAGATATACGCGATGGCATCTTTTACTTCCATGCCGTTGATGATACCGCTGTTAATCATCTTGCCGACTTTCGTGTCGTATGATCCTTCGGACATATCGTGTCCTTCCCCGTCGTCAATCACGGGAACGATCGGGAGATTGAAATGACGCGCGAAAGCGTAGTCGCGGCTGTCGTGTCCCGGTACTGCCATGATTGCTCCGGTTCCGTAGCCGGATAGCACGTATTCGCTGATCCACACGGGTATCGCCTCGTTCGTGAACGGGTTAATGGCGTATGAACCGGTAAATACTCCGGTCACTTTTTTCACTTCCGTCTGGCGCTCCCGTTCCGTGCGTTTCGACACGTAGTCCAAGTACTCGGCAACGGCGTCCGCCTGTTCCGGGGTGGTCAGCTGTTTCACGTAATCCGATTCGGGAGCCAGCACCATGAATGACACCCCGAATATCGTGTCCGGGCGGGTGGTGAAGATTTCCAGTTTCACGTCCGAATCTTTCACGTCGAAAATCACGTCGGCACCTTGCGAGCGACCTATCCAGTTGCGTTGAATATCCTTCAGCGAATCCGACCATTCCACTTTATCCAACCCGTCCAGTAACCGTTGGGCATAGGCAGATACGCGGAGCGACCATTGGCGCATTTTCTTTTGTACCACGGGATAACCGCCTCGTTCGGACAGCCCGTCTTTCACCTCGTCGTTGGCAAGCACGGTTCCCAGTTCCGGGCACCAGTTCACCATCGTGTTGGCAAGGTAAGCGATGCGGTAATTCAATAATATCTCTTGTTTCTCCTTCTCCGATTTGGCTTTCCATTCTTCGGCAGTGAAATGCAGTTCTTCGCCGCATGCTGCGTTCAGTCCTTCCGTACCCACCGTTTCAAAAGCTTTTACCAGATCGCTGATCGGCATGGCTTTTTGCTCGTCGTAACAGAAATAGCTGTTGAACATCCGGATGAAAGTCCATTGTGTCCATTTGTAATATCCCGGGTCGCAGGTACGGATTTCTCTGTCCCAATCGTACGAGAAGCCGATCTTGTCCATTTGTTCCCGGTAGCGGTTGATATTTTTCTCCGTCGTGATAGCCGGGTGTTGCCCTGTCTGGATTGCGTATTGCTCTGCCGGCAGTCCGTAGGCATCATACCCCATGGGATGCAACACGTTAAAACCTTTCAAATGCTTGTAACGGGAATAGATATCGGAAGCGATGTAGCCTAGCGGGTGTCCGACGTGTAGCCCTGCCCCGGAGGGATAAGGGAACATGTCCAGCACGTAATATTTGGGTTTGGAAGGATCCATTTCAACCCGGTAAGTTTTGTTCTCTTGCCAGTAGCTTTGCCACTTTTTCTCGACTTCCTTGAAATTGTATTCCATGTTATTCTTTTTTTAGTTCTCGTAATGAATGACAAAGGTAATAAAAATACAGAAGTCGGAAACTCTTTTATTATTTTATGTCATAGGGGTGATTACCTAATATTGTAAGAGGATGTACTCTTTTCCTATATAAATCCGGTATGAATTCCGTATGATTTCCGGTTTACTTCCGCTTATAAAGTTTTTACTAAGCTTTTAGTAAGCTATTAAAACGCTATTATAGTATAGGGTTTTAATAGCGTTTTAATAGGGAACTAATAGCGTTTTACACGGAAGTGATACGGAATTCATATGGAATTCATATGGATTTTATTATTGTAATCCAGATGTTTAGTGACTGACGTGATATCTTATTTGTACCGTGGTGAAATTTAAGGAAGAATCCCTAATATAGATGAAATGGAGTCTGTTTTTCCTCATTTTTGGGGATTGTGAAGGGATGTTCGGGGATATACTTTTGTGGCGATAAATAGTCTGTTAAATTAAAATTTTTATATAATGAAAAAGATGAATCAGTTTATCGCGTGGGGGCTGATGTTGTGTGTTGCCTGTTTTACAGCTTGTTCTGATGACGATAACGGTAGTGGTTGGGATGGTGAATCCACCGTGGTTGCTGCCGCCGATTATGACGCGTGGACGTATTTCGATTTTAAGACGGGTACCGTGAAGACGCTTAGCGTGAAATCCCAAGAAGGTGGTATCATCGGGATATACAAGGGTGATTTAGATATCTCCGTTATGGGGAGTTCTTACGGGAATCAAGAGGGCGTGAAGTTGATTATTTCTACAATTGCCGAGGATTCGGTATTGCTTTCTTTGGATAGTTTGACGCTCAGCATGAGTGGTGATGTGGAGCCTTATTCTTTATCGGCGAAAGCGGCAATAGCGCGGGACGGGGAAGAGTGGGTGTTGACGGGAGTACCGACAAGTGTCGATGTAGTCAACGGAGAAACAACCACGGTGTACAAGGAAGTAACTTTCAGCGGAAGAATAGGTGCGGCAGCCGGAAGTGCGGCAAGTATAAAGGTGACTTTTAAGCCGAGCGCTATGCCTATGGCGATCACTGGGACTTATACTGTGAAAGAGAGGGATAACAAGGTCTATATGTTGAACGGGGACGAAACCTCTTTTGACTGGGATATTGCTTTCCACAAGTATGATGTCAAGACGAACGGCGGGGGTGCGGTGAAATTGAACACGTTCGACCTTGATGCGGTAACCTTGTCTTCCGTAACCGGGGAGAATTTCACGGCTGACACGGACGATCACCAAGTAATGGTGGATATGACGAACATGATGGAAGGTTTCGTGGGGTATCAGTCCACGAAATTGAATGAAGTATTGTGTGGTTGGGTGACGGCAACCCCGACAGGTTCGATGCCGCCTTATACTTACGAGATTAATAAGAATGTATTCGTGTTGAAAACGGCAGCCGGGGAGTATGCTAAAATAAGATTCACGGATTATTCCAATGATAAGAACGAGAAGGTATATGCCGCATTTGATTACGAATATCCTCTAAAGTAACGTGCGGAAGCCGTGCTTGGTTCAATGGAGAAGCAGATGAGAAACGGATTGTTGATATTGTTTTTGATATTTTTGTCCCCGTGTTTAATGGCGGATGAACACGAGAATGAGGCTCCCTCTTTTAAGGTAAAAGGAGTAGTCGTGGACGAGAAAGGGGAACCGCTGGCAGGGGCTTCCGTGTGGGTGAAAGGGACTGTTGTTGGTGCGGGAACGAATGCGAAGGGGGAGTTCACGGTAAAACTGACGTCGAGGGAGAAATGTGTGTTAAGAGTTAGTTTCACGGGTTATGCCCCGAAGGAACGGGAAGTAGTTCCCGGTCTGGATAGTTTGTTTCACTTTGCGCTGGCTCCGAGTGATAATGCGCTGAACGAGGTGGTGATCACGGGAACCCGCACGATGAAACCGTTGAAGGATGTACCCGTGCTGACACGTGTCATCTCACGAGAGGATATAGCACAAATCAATCCTTTGGATTTGCAGAGTCTGTTGGAGTACGAGATGCCGGGATTGCAGTTCGGGTTGGCTCACGGTTCGGGTTTGCCGGAATTGAAATTCCAAGGCTCGGCGGGGGGATACGTGTTGTTCTTGATTGACGGGGAACGCGTATCGGGGGAAGGTTCCAGTAATAATATAGATTATAGTTTGATTGATGTTGATAATATCGAGCGGATAGAGGTGGTGAAAGGACCTATGTCGACGTTGTACGGTTCGCAGGCGATGGGGGGCGTGGTGAATATTATCACGAAGGATGCCGATCGTCCCTTCACGGGAAACGCTTCCGTCCGTTACGGTAATAACGACGAGAGTAAGTATTCGCTGTCATTGGGTACGAAGCAAGGGCGATTCTCCGCGTTGACGTCGCTTTCTTATCGCACGCGGGATGCTTACGCGCTGAAAGACGAGGTCGGGCAAATTCAATACACGCACTACAAGGATATGTATGACCGGGATTCGGTCGTCGCGGATACTTCGACCAAAGGGATGACGAGCGTTAAGGGGTTCGAGATTTGGCAAGTGAACCAGAAATTGAGTTTCACGTTTAACGATCGCTTCCGTGTATCGTTGGACGGAACGTATTATAACAATCATATTCTGGAATATATACAGGAAAAGGAACAGGATGTGTTTTCGACTTACAAGCTCAACCCGAAGATGTTTTACGCGATAAATGATAGGCATATTCTGGATTTGTCGTACGTGTTCGAGAATTACGAGAAGAAAATAGAGTATAAAAAATCTCCCGCGGAAAAGAGGCTTGGGGATATGACCCATAACATGCGATTGAATTACACGGGATATCTCCATGACAGACACACGCTGACCGCGGGGATCGAGATGAACACGCAGCGGTTGCAGCATTACTGGTTTGATAACGGGTCGGGAAAAAAGTTTGACGCGCAGACTTACGTGTTGTATTTGCAGGAGGATTGGAAAGTGAGTGATTCGTTTAGTATTCTGGCGGGTGTGCGGTCGGATTGCCATTCGGAATACGGTTTCCACGCGAGTCCGAAAATATCGTTGATGTACAGGTACGGGGTGTTGGCTTTGCGTGGCGGTTACGGGATGGGATTCCGTATACCTTCGTTGAAAGAGTTGCACAGCGAGTATGATATGGGCGGACAAGGTTTCTTTATGATTTACGGTAACGAGGATTTGGAACCGGAGATCAGTCACCAAGGGACGTTGTCGGCGGAGGTGACGAGGGGGATTTTTAACGGTTCGGTATCCGGGTACTACACGAGGTATTTCGACGAGATCGGTTTGGGGTTGTCTTCGGACGGGAAGAACCAGCAATATTATAACGCGGATAACGCGACAAGGACGGGGGTGGATGTGATGGCGCAATTCCGTTTCAGGAACGGGTTGACGTTGCGCGGTGCGTACGCCTATATTGACGCACATTCCGAGGTTGACGGGTATAATATGGCGAGTGATCGTCCGCATAGCGTGACGTTCACGGCGAATTATTCCAAGACGTTCGGGAAGGTGACGCTGTCGGTGGCACTGAACGGGCGTTGGATGTCCTCGGTGGAAACGTGGTACAAGAATAGCGCGGGCGGTTACGTGCAGAATGAATATGACAGCCGGACGTTTTGCGCGTTGAATCTTAGCGGGCGTTTCCCGCGAGGGTTCCGTTTTACGGCGGGACTGGATAACCTGTTTAATTTCAAGGATAAAAACGTGACTGCCGATCAATCGGTTACCCCGCAACGAGGAATAGGGGTGCTCGGGACGTTGTCCGTGAATTTGGCGGATTTGTTTAAATTATAATCAGATAAAAAGAAAACGGATGAAAAAGAAATGGCTTAAATGGGGATGTCTTTTGGTCGTGATCTTGTTGGGAGTGTGGGGGTATCGTGTATGGTTCGGGACCACGAGGATTGCTTTCGTGAATTTCCAGACGATGACGATGGGGAGTATCGCGAAGGCGAATGACAATTCATTTATTCAATTGCAGGAGGTTCCCGTCGAGGAGTTGGGGCGTTTGTCCGGCTTCGATATGGTGTTCGTGAACGGGATGGGGTTGCGTGTCGTGGAAGAACAGCGGCAGCAGATACAAAACGCGGCGGACAAGGGTGTACCGGTGTTCACGACGATGGCGACGAACCCGGCGAATAATATATGCACGATAGATTCGGTCGATCAGGCTGCCTTGCGGGCTTATCTCGGTAGCGGGGGCAGGCGGAATTACAAGAATTTGCTGAATTACGTGCGGAAGAATATTGACAGGAAGGTGATGATTGCTGTCGAGGAACCGGGGGAGCCGATCGAGCGGGCATCGGATATCCTGTACCATGCGGATTTGGACAAGCCGGGGGAGGAACTGGACTTTCTGTCTGTCGGGGAGTACGAGAAATATTTGAAAGATAAGAAATTATACAGGGATGGGGCGAAAAAAATCGTGGTGACGGGACAGATGGCCGATGCCACGGGGTTAATCGACACGCTGGAACGGGTCGGGTATAATGTTTACCCGGTGTTGTCGTTGCGGCGTTTGCTTGATTTTATCTGGGAGATTGCCCCGGACGCGATAATTAATATGGCGCACGGCCGTTTGGGCGATGACATGGTGCGTTATTTGAAAGAACGTAATATTCTGTTGTTCGCGCCGCTGACGGTGAATAATCTGGTGGAGGAATGGGAACGCGATCCCATGGGAATGTCCGGCGGGTTTATGTCCCAGAGTATTGTTACGCCCGAAATAGACGGGGCTATCCGCACGTCGGCTTTGTTCGCCCAGTATAAGGACAAGGAGGGATTACGCCATTCCTACGCGGAGCCTTCCCGTTTGAGAACATACGTGGAGAATATACAGAAAACGCTTGCCTTGAGGGATAAGCCGAATAGCGAGAAACGGGTGGTGATTTATTACTATAAAGGACCGGGACAGAGTGCCATGAGCGCGGCGGGAATGGAAGTGGTTCCCTCGTTGTACAATCTTTTGAAGAAGATGAGAGAGGAGGGCTACCGGGTGGACGGCCTTCCGGCAAATCACAAGGAACTGGAGAAAATGATCATGGCGGAAGGTGCCGTGTTCGGGACTTATGCCGACGGCGTGGTAGATCGTTTCTTGAAAGAGAGTCACCCTTTGTTGATTTCGAGGGAGGAGTACGAGAGTTGGGTGAAACAAGCCCTGCGCCCGGAGAAATATGCCGAGGTGGTTGCCGCTTTCGGGGAATTTCCCGGGGAATACATGAGTCCCGCTGACGGGATACTGGGAATATCCCGGATACAGTTCGGGAACGTGGTGATAATGCCGCAACCCGCTGCCGGGGGCGGGGATAACGCTTTCCAGATCGTGCATGGGACGGATGCGGCTCCCCCTCATTCTTATATTGCGGCTTACTTGTGGATGCAATACGGGTTCAAGGCGGATGCCATGATACATTTCGGGACGCATGGCAGTCTGGAGTTTACGCCCAAGAAGCAGGCAGCCCTGTGCGATTTGGATTGGCCGGACAGACTCGTGGGCAGTGTGCCTCACTTGTATATTTATTCCATTGGCGACGTGGGCGAGGGGATGATTGCTAAACGTCGGGGATACGGGGTGTTGCAATCCTATCTGACTCCCCCGTTTATGGAGAGTAACGTGTGGGGTATTTACCGGAGTCTGACGGAAAAGATAAAGATATACAACCAGAAATTGTACCCGGAGAAGGGTATCGCCAACGCGAAGGACGTGGAGCAGGCTTCCTTGGCGGTGAAAGAGTTGGCGGTTTCCTTGGGCATGCACCGGGAGTTGGGGTTGGATAGCGTGTTGACGGTTCCCTATACCGAGGAAGAGGTTTTGAAGATTGAAAACTTTGCGGATGAACTGGCGGCGGAGAAGGTGACCGGACAGTTGTACTCTATGGGAGTGCCTTACGAGGCTGCCCGGATAGAGTCTTCCGTTTATTCTATGGCGACCGACCCGATTGCTTACGGGTTATACGCGTTGGATAAGTTGCGGGGAAAGGCGGAGGCCGGGGTATTGAAGCGGAAGGCTATTTTTACCGAACGTTATCTGGAGCCGGCGAAGAAGTTGGTCGGGAGGTTGTTGAACGGGAGAGAGAACGTGAACGACGAGTTTATTTGCCGGGTGGCAGGAATCACGAGCGGGGAGTTGGCTCAAGCCCGGGAGATTGATGCGGACCGGAATGCGCCCAAGGGGATGATGGCGATGGTGATGGCGGCGACGGCAAAGCAACCGACCGTGAAAGATGAAAAGAAGGAAGAGGGGATGTCCGGGATGATGAAGGAGATGATGAAACAGACGGGCAAGGGCAAGACTCCCGGGGAAATGATGAAGATGGCGGAAAAAATGGGTATGCCCAAGGAAGCGATAGAGAAGGTGAAAGCCTCTATGTCGAAGCCGGGAGAGGATAAGCCCGATATGAGTGCCATGATGAAAGCGATGATGGGCAAGAAAGCGAAAGAGTACTCGAAAGAGGAGGTGAACAAGGCTCTTGCCATCATGGAGGTGGAGAAGACGTTGAAGAACGTGAATAATTACAAAAGGGCTTTGGCAGAAAGTCCGGCAGTCGAATTGCAGTCGTTGATGAACGCTTTGAATGGTGGGTACACGGCTCCTTCGCCCGGCGGAGATCCTATCGTGAACCCGAACACCTTGCCGACGGGGTGCAATCTTTTTGCCATTAACGCGGAGGAAACTCCCACGGAGTCCGCTTGGGAGAAAGGGATGCAGTTGGCAAAGAGTACTATCGAGATGTACCGGAAACGGCATGACGGGGAGTTCCCGAAGAAGGTGAGCTACACGCTTTGGTCCGGCGAGTTTATCGAAACGGGAGGAGCCACGATAGCCCAAGTGTTGTATATGCTCGGCGTGGAGCCCGTGCGGGATGCTTTCGGGCGGGTGAGCGATTTGAAGCTGATTCCTTCTGCCGAGTTGGGACGTCCCCGGGTAGACGTGGTGGTACAGACTTCCGGGCAGTTGCGGGATATTGCGGCTTCCCGTCTTTTCCTCGTGAATAGAGCCGTGGAAATGGCAGCGGCTGCCAAAGATGATAAATACGAGAATCAAGTGGCTGCCGGAGTGCTGGAAGCGGAGAGGACATTGATTGATAAGGGGATTTCCCCGAAGGATGCCCGTGAGATTTCGACATTCCGGGTGTTCGGGGGTGCGAATGGCGGTTACGGAACCGGAATCACGGGGATGGTAGAGGCGGGAGATCGCTGGGAGAGTGAATCGGAAATCGCGGCGACTTACTTGAATAACATGGGGGCTTACTACGGTAGCGAGAAGAATTGGGAGAAATTCAGGCAATTCGCTTTCGAGGCAGCGCTAACCCGCACGGACGTGGTGGTACAACCCCGACAGAGTAACACGTGGGGAGCGTTGAGTCTTGATCACGTGTACGAGTTCATGGGCGGAATGAATCTTGCCGTGCGTAATGTGACGGGGAAAGACCCGGATGCTTACCTGAGTGATTACCGGAACCGGAATAATAACAAGATGCAGGAGGTGAAGGAGGCGATCGGGGTGGAATCCAGAACGACGATATTCAATCCCTCGTATATTAAAGAAAAAATGAAAGGAGAAGCAACCTCCGCGTTCGGTTTTACTGAAATTATCCGTAATACTTACGGGTGGAACGTGATGAAACCTTCGGTGATTGACAACGAGATGTGGGACGAGATTTATAACGTGTACGTGAAGGATAAATTTGACCTCGGGGTGCAGGATTTCTTCGAGAAAGTGAGTCCTGCCGCATTGCAGGAGATCACTGCCATTATGATGGAAACCGTGCGTAAGGGGATGTGGAAGGCTACCGGGCAGCAGTTGGCGGATTTGTCGGAGTTACACATGGATTTGATCAAGAAGCATAAACCGGCATGTTCCGGATTTGTGTGTGATAATGCCAAATTGCGTGATTTTATCGCTTCCAAAGCGACTCCCGAAGCGGCGAAAGAGTACCGGAACAGTATTCAGCAGGTGAGGGAGGTTGCGGCAGACCGGTCCAAAGGGGTGGTGATGAAGAAAGACGAGATAGCCTCGGAAACACAGAAGCGCACGAATCGGGTGAGTACGCCGTGGATAGCGGCAGGGGTGATTGTGGTGTTGATCGGTTTGGCGGTCTTGATGAGGAAAAGACGTAAAAGCAGTATGTAATCATGGATACGATAGTTTGGATTCTGATTCTATTGACGGCATTTAATTTTTTGTTGAAGCAGACCTTTTGGAAACCGGTAGCGACGCTTGTCGCTACCGGTATTGCTGCGGTTTTCGTGTTGCTGGTATGGCCTTACGCTATCGAGCAATCGAAGACGCAGATCGCGGATTGGTTGTCCGACAATCAGTTGATGCTGGATACATCGGTGATTTTGACACTGGAACTGTCCCTGCAAATGGCTTTTTGCCTGTTGTCGGTTCACGTGGCGAATTTCTCTCCCGTGAAGCGGCGTATGATGTGGGCTTACCGGGTGTTGTACCGGTTCCCGGGTGTGTTGATATTGCCGGTATTGTTTTTCGGGCTCACGCAAACGATATTTACATTCCCGGGTGTGTCGTTTGAATTAATCGCTTGGTTGTTTGCCTTGTTTATCGCGGTAGTTGTTCCCTTGGGACGTTGGTTTATCAAGTGGTTGTTGCCGGAGGCGGAATTGCGGTTGGAATTGTTTTTCCTGACCAATGCTCTGGCGGCCATTCTGGGGATTATTGCTACCGTGAACGGGCGTACAGCCGTGGACGGGACGACGCGAGTCGATTGGTCGGCAATGTCCGGCTGTATCGGACTTTTCGCGGTGGGGGCAGTCGTGGGGTGGAGCGTGTATGTAATAAAAAGAAAACTAACTTTTAAATTGAAAAGATAATGAACGCGATTTCTGATATCATGTTTTGGATATCAACAGGGTTGTTGGTGCCTGTTATTGTATTGTTGATTTTATTGTTTTTCCGCTCCCTTTTGCTGGTGGGCAGTTTCTTCGGTCAGTATGTTTCTATTCGCAAGACGGACAAGTTGATCCGGGAGCAGATGGAAACGCTGCATGTGGATAATATCGATCATTTCGGTTCCAAGTTGCCGGAGAAGAGTAGTTCATTGGTGGTGATGTTTATGAAACGGATATTGGCGGAACAGGGGAACAAAGCCCAAGTGCAGCGGTTGTTGGCGAATTTCGAGATTGCCGCCGATAAGGATTTGGCAACTTCCAAGACGTTGACGAAGCTGGGGCCCATTCTCGGGTTGATGGGAACCTTGATTCCCATGGGACCGGCGTTGGTAGGGTTGTCAACGGGTGATATCGCTTCTATGGCTTATAATATGCAGGTGGCTTTTGCCACGACGGTGATCGGTCTGGTGGCGGGAGCTATCGGTTTCCTGACGCAGCAAGTGAAACAACGTTGGTATTTACAGGATATGACTAATCTGGAATGTTTGGTCGAGGTGTTGAACGAAAAAAATGAACGAAAATGAGACGCAATTTGTTGAAGAAGGAGGAGGATAATGATCCGATTAGCGCGGTATCCAATCTTTTCGACGTGGCAATGGTGTTTGCCGTGGCGTTAATGGTTGCGCTGGTGACTCGCTATAATATGACGGAAATGCTTTCGACAGAGGATTTCACCATGGTGAAGAACCCGGGAAAGGAAAATATGGAGATCATTACCAAGGAAGGTGAGAAGATCAATCGTTACACTCCCTCGGAAAATCAAGACAAATCGGGTAAGCGGGGAAAGAAGGTGGGGATTGCCTATGAACTTGAGAATGGTGAAATTATTTATGTCCCGGAATAGAAAAGGAGCGTAAAGTGACTATATTTGCCGTGGAATTTAAAATAATTGTCTGTGTCCACGAGTGTAGTTTTAGCGATATTGCTGTCTTATTTTCTGTTGTTGATTCTGGTTGGCTTCGTGACAACCAGAAAGGCGAATAGCGAGATGTTTTTTACCGCAAACCGAAATTCGCCTTGGTATCTGGTGGCTTTCGGGATGATCGGGACTACGCTTTCCGGGGTGACTTTTATTTCCATTCCCGGGGAGGTCGGCAATACGCATTGGACGTATCTGGCAGTGGTTGCGGGCAATTGCGTGGGGTATATCGTGATTGCCCTTGTGCTTCTGCCCTTGTATTATAAACAGAATCTGGTTTCCATTTACTCGTGGCTGGGTTCCCGATTCGGGGAAAAAGCCCGGTTGACGGGTTCTTTTTTCTTTATCGTGTCGCAGTTGGTGGGGGCTTCCTTCCGCTTGTTCTTGGTCGTGGGGGTGTTACAGTTGGCTTTTTTTGATGCGGTGGGGATTCCGTTTCCCGTGACGGTGTTTGTCACGATCGCTTTCGTGTGGATTTATACCGTGCGGGGAGGTATAAAAACGATCGTGTGGACGGATGCCTTGCAGACGATATGTATTCTGGTGTCGGTCGGTCTGACGATTGCCGTGGTGAATAAAGCGTTGGATCTCGATTTTTCATCGGCAGTGGCGGCGGTGAAAGAGAGTCCTCTCTCGCGAGTGTTCGATTTTGACTGGCGTTCGGGGCAGAACACGGTGAAGCAGTTCTTGGCGGGAATAGCGATCACGGTCAGTTTGAACGGGTTGGATCAGAATATGATGCAGAAGAATCTGACTTGCCGTTCCCTGCGGGATTGTAAGACGAATATGTTCACGTTTTCGTTTCTCTTTTTGGTGACGAATTTGTTGTTTCTTATGCTGGGAGCCTTATTGTACATGTATGCAGAACGGGAGGGGATCGTGTTGCCGGGGAAGTCGGACGATGTATTCCCGTTTTTATCGTTAAATTATTTCGGTACGGCGGCGGGAATATTCTTTTTGTTGGGAATCACGGCAGCGGCTTATTCTTCTGTCGATTCTTCGCTGACCTCGTTGACAACCTCTTTCTGTATTGATTTTTTGAAAATAGATCCTCGGAATAAGCGGGATAAGAGAAAGCGTATGGGGGTGCATGTCGTTTTCTCTTTGTTGATGATTTTTGTCGTGGTACTTTTCCGGGAGTTGAATAATTCGAGCGTGATTTCGGCTCTTTTTAAAGCGGTGGGGTACACGTACGGTCCGTTGCTGGGGCTTTTTGCCTTCGGGTTGACTACCCGCTGCCAAGTGCGGGAAAAGTATATTCCTCTCGTGTGCTTGATTTCCCCGGTGCTGTCTTACGTGGTGAATTGTTACTCGGAAGAATTGCTTTTCGGGTACAAGTTCGGTTTCGAGATTCTTTTGCTCAACGGGTTGCTGTGCTGCCTCGGACTATTGCTTATCCGGGAAAAGCGTCATAAGTCTATGCCCGTGACGACTCTTAAAGCGTAACCGATACCGAAGCTGATTGCCGCTATACCAAGGCTGATCGCCGCCATTTCGAGAAAGCGTTTTCTGAAGTTTTCGTCTTTCACGATAGAATAGTAATAGTTGAATATCGCGATGATCGTGATTGCCCCGGTAAGGCACACGACCAATGCCCGGTACGGGTTCGACATGACAACGAAAGGCATGATGAGCACGACTACCGTGATGATATAAGCTATCCCGGTGTATATTGCCGCTTTTATCGCGTTCTTCCCGTCATTGTCCGCGCGGGAGGAAAGATATTCGGAAGCCGCCATGGAGAGGGCGGCGGCAATACCCGTGATACTTCCAGTCAAGGCTATCAGTTTGGGATTTTGCAGGGCGAAAGTGTAACCTGCCAAGGCTCCCGTGAACTCAACCAGAGCGTCGTTCAGTCCCAGTACCACGGCTCCCATGTAATTGAGCCCTTCTTCATCAAGCAGTCCGATGAGTTTGTTCTCGTGTACTTCTTCCTCGTCTGCCATGGTCTGCAAATCTTTCTCGTCCGCCCATTTACGATAGGAGTCTTGCGCGTGAACTTCTCCTTTCTCCATGAGCTTTATCCCGAAAGTAAGACCGAAAAAACGGGCAATTAACACGTAGAGTGTGATTTTCCAGAGCTTGGGAGAAGGGCTTTTGCCCGTGTATTTTTTTAGGATATGGTAGTGTTTGAGTTCCTCGGCGGATAACTCCTTCAATACTTCGCTGTTGTGCGTGTCCTTTTGTATGTTTGCCAGTCGGCTGTAAATTTTACTTTCCGTGATTTCATTTACTTGAAAGGCAACAGGTTGTTTTATATCTTCCGGTGTCATTTGTGTTCTTTGTTTGAAGAATGATAATACTGGTTTTTCCTTACGGGATAGATTTGTTTTGGTTTGTAAAAGAACTTTTTTTAGAGGAGGTTAACTTGATACAGCGTTAAAGTGAAAAAAACGTATCTTTGGGGATACGTTTTTTTTTACGTGTGCTGTATGTTATTGATATGGTGGAACTTCTATAAATAATACCCGTGATTTTTCTGTGGCTTTGAATTCGACTTCTTCCGTGTCATACACGCCCACACCGTCACGGCGTTTCAATTCCAGCTCCTTTATCGTGATGCCGCCCTCGATGATGAAAATGTAGACGCCAAGGCTGTCTTTTGATTTCATCTTGTAGCTTTGCAGCACGTTTTTGTCCAAATCGCCGATGGAGAACCAAGCCTGTTGATATATCCATAGTCCTTTGGCGTTCCCGGGGTAGGGAGATACAATTTCACTGATTTCGTTGCGTTGTACCAGATCGGAAATAACGGCGTTCTCGTATCGGGGCGGAACGTTTTTCTTGTTCGGGAATACCCATATCTGCAAGAACTCGGTGGGACGGTCGTCGTTCCGGTTGTACTCGCTGTGCATGATACCCGTTCCGGCACTCATTACTTGTATTTCACCCTCTTGAATGGTATCTTTGTGACCGAGGCTGTCTTGATGTTCCAAATCCCCTTTTAACGGGATGGAAATCACTTCCATGTTCTGGTGTGGGTGCAGGTCAAATCCCGTGCCGCCTTCAATCCGGTCGTCGTTGAGAACTCGTAAAGCCCCGAAATTAATACGTTGCGGGTTGTAGTAATCCGCGAAACTGAATGTATGGTGGGTTTTTAACCACCCGTGGTCGAAAAATCCCCGGCTTTCAGCTCTATGTAATATTGTTTTCATTGTCTTTTATTTTTGGTGTATAGATTGTTGTACGTGAGAATGTGGAAAGGGTTTTCTTGTGTTGTTTTTTGGAGGATTGAGGATTAGAGTTGGTTATCTCTTTTAAAAAGATTATATTTGTACATACTAAAAGTTTGATTATGTCAGAAAAAGAAATGAACTCTTATCGTTTGACGGGTTTGGAAGAACCATCAGATGAAATGCTTGCTACTTTAATGAAGGAGGTAGCAGAAGAAGCTAAGCGTAAGTCAGAAGAAGCTCATAAAAAGTTTTTTCAAGAAATAAGGGATTATATCCGTGGACATCAAGCGGAGTGGAGCAAAGAGTATAATGTGAGTTTTTAATAATGAGTGATTTTCATAAACCGGTACTTATTGTCATTGCGGGGCCTAATGGCTCTGGTAAGACATCTGTTACTTCAAAAATTCTTCATCATGAATGGATGGAAAATTCGATTTATATAAACCCAGATATTGTTGCTCAAGAAAAATTTGGTAACTGGAATTCTAGAGAGGCGGTGATGCAAGCCGTGAAATATTGCGAAGATTTACGAGAGGATTGTTTGATAAAACGACAGAGCCTTATTTTTGAAACGGTTCTTTCTGTTGAAGACAAGGTTAATTATATTTATAGAGCTATTGATGCGGGTTTTTTTGTTCGTTTCTTTTTTGTTTGTACAGAGTCTCCTACGATAAATGCTGCACGAATTGCTGGTAGGGTAATGGAAGGGGGGCATGATGTTCCTATTACCAAGATTATTTCAAGATATCAGAAATCTATTTCTAATTGTTGTTTAGTTTCTAAATTAGTGGATAGAATGTATATTTATGATAATTCAATAGAGGATAAAGAAGCTACATTATTATTTCGCTCGATGAAAGGGCGATTAACAAAACAATACGTAGAAATCCTTCCGGAATGGGCAGTCCCGATTTATGATTGTAATTTATAATCAAATAGAAATGGTGTAAGTTTTAACTTACACCATTTCTATTTGATATTTTGTAACGAAAATTACATAAGGAAATGGTCGCTAATGGACTTGTGCTCGTAAATGTTGCGGATAGTGTCTGCAAACATCGGGGCGATAGGCAATACCTTGATTTTCGAGCATTCTTGTTTTTGCGGAATGGAATCCGTGAAGATCACTTCCGTGAGTTTTGAATTCTCGATGTTCTCGTATGCTTTGCCCGAGAGAACGGCATGAGTAGCCACGGCACGTACACTGGCTGCTCCCGCCTCAACGAGCATATCGGCAGCCTTGCAAATTGTTCCCGCAGTATCAATCATATCATCCACGATGATAATGTTTTTGCCTTCAACATCTCCGATTACTTTCATGTCGGCTACTTCGTTGGCTCTGATACGGGTTTTGTGGCAAATGATTAAGCCCGAATCGAAGTATTTTGCCCACGAATTAGCTCGCTTGGCACCACCGATGTCAGGAGAAGCTATGGCGAAATCTTTTAATCCCAACGATTTGATGTAAGGAATCAATATCGTGGAACCGTACAAGTGATCTACCGGAATATCGAAAAATCCTTGGATTTGATCGGCATGCAAGTCCATCGTCATTACACGGTCTACCCCGGCAGCTTGCAGCATATTGGCTACAAGTTTTGCCCCGATGGCAACACGCGGCTTGTCTTTCCGGTCTTGACGGGCAAACCCGAAGTAGGGAATTACCGCGATTACCTTATAGGCTGACGCTCTTTTAGCCGCGTCAATCATCAAGAGTAACTCCATGAGATTATCACTTGGCGGGAAGGTTGATTGAACGATAAACACATGTTCCCCTCTCACCGTTTCGTCGAAAGAGGTGACGAATTCTCCGTCACTGAATCTTGTAAACGTTTTTTTACCGAGCTCAAGCCCAAGAGAACTAGCGATGCTTTCCGCAATGTATCGACTGTTTTCTCCGGCGAAAACTTTAATTTCGGGCAAATTTGACATATCTAAATCATTAGTTGAAACACTTGGCAAAAATAGAAAATTAATCTTAGATAGCATGTTGAAATGTTGAAAAGTTTCGATAAATACGTTTGTCAAAACAGTTACAAGTTACAACTTAGCAAGTTGCAGGTTCTGGGTATTGAACTTATAACTTGTAAACCTGTAACTTGCAACCGGGTGAAGGAATTAAACGGCAGCGTTTTTTACGCGTACCGTTTGATTCCTTCACCCGAATATATTATATTTACACGGCGAAAGCGTGTTTATTATTTATTAATCAATATATATTCAAGTAAATGGAAGAAATCAAAAAGTACGTGGAAGAGAACAAGGAGCGTTTCCTGAACGAGTTGTTCGAGTTAATCCGGATTCCTTCAATCTCTTCATTGTCCGAGCATAAGCCGGATATGTACCGTTGTGCCGAGCAATGGACCAAGATCATGTTAGCCGCCGGGGCTGACCGGGCAGAAGTGTATGAAACAGACGGAAATCCCGTGGCGTACGGGGAAAAGATCGTAGATCCCGCTCTCCCGACCGTGTTGGTTTACGGGCACATGGACGTGATGCCGGTTGATCCGATCGACTTGTGGAACACGAAGCCTTTCGAACCCGTTATCAAGGACGGTAGGATTTGGGCTCGTGGGGCTGACGATGACAAGGGACAGGCTTTCATGCATGCCAAGGCTTTCGAGTATCTCGTGAAGTCCGGCAAGTTGAATTGCAACGTGAAATTCATGATCGAGGGAGAGGAAGAGATTGGTTCTCCTAACCTGCCGAAGTTCTGCAAAGAGCATAAAGATATGCTGAAAGCTGACGTGATTCTGGTTTCCGACACGAGTATGATTGCTCCCGATGTACCTTCTATCACGACCGGGTTGAGAGGTTTGGCGTACTGGCAGGTAGAAGTGACCGGACCGAACGCTGACTTGCATTCCGGTATTTTCGGTGGTGCGGTGGCAAACCCGATCAACGTGCTGTGCAAGATGATTGCCGAGATGCAGGACGAGAAAGGACATATCACGATACCCGGTTTTTACGACGATGTACTGGAAGTAAGTGCCGAGGAACGTGCTAAAATGGCAAAGGCTCCGTTTAATTTGGAAAATTACAAGAAATCTCTCGATATCAAAGAAGTAAAAGGCGAAGAAGGGTTTTCCACTAACGAGCGCACGGGTATTCGCCCGACGTTTGACGTTTGCGGTATCTGGGGCGGTTACACCGGAGAAGGTGCAAAAACCGTTTTGCCGTCAAAAGCTTATGCCAAGATTAGTTGCCGCTTGGTTCCGAACCAGAAGCACGAGAAAATTGCGAAATTATTCAAGGAATATTTCGAGTCTATCGCTCCCGATTACGTGAAGGTAAAAGTGGAATACCTGCATGGGGGACCTTCTTACGTGTGCCCGATTGACCTTCCGGCTTACGCGGCTGCCGAAAAAGCATACGAGGAAGTGTACGGAAAGCAACCCGTTCCGGTACGTTCCGGCGGAAGTATCCCAATCATCGCCACTTTCGAGGAAGTGTTAGGCATCAAGTCTATGCTGATGGGCTTCGGTTTAGGTTCTGACGCTATCCACTCGCCGAACGAGAACTACCCGTTGGAGCAGTTCTACAACGGAATCACGACTATCCCGTTATTCTACAAGTATTTCGGGGAGATTATGAAGAAGTAAGGCACTTTAATTTAACAAGAAAATCGCCAAATCCGTTACTTGGGTTTGGCGATTTTTTGTCTCTTATATTTAATGTATTTGTGATGTATGGTTGTTTGGTGATTCCAATAATCCAAGGTAAAAGGTCGTGAATTTCTAGGGGCTTTCAGGAATTGCGTAGTAAGGCTTGCCGATAGATTTCGTTGATTCTTGCCTTGAGATTTAATGGTTGAATAACTCGCAGGGAGCGGCTTCTAGAAAGGAGTTCCATGACAAAATCGTTCGTGACGCACAAGCGAAGGGTGATGGTGAACTCGTCGGGAGTGTCTTTTATGATTTGTTGCGAGTGGTGGAAGGGTTTCGTTTTTATGTATTGCCCGTCAAGGGCGTCAAACGATAGGGTGATGTCCTCGACGGGGAATTTCTCGTCGTTTATAATCCCGAAAGAATCCCGGAAGGAGCGATTGATGTCGATAGCGTTATTTCTCTTGAAAGTGCGTGGGGTGATATTTAAGTTCGTGATGTAGTTTAAGCTGAATGTTTTAAATATGTTCGAACCGGATTCTTTCCCGATTAGGTACCAGCGTCCCCTGCATTCTTTCACGGCGTATGGTTCTACTTCGCGGGAGGTCATTAATTGTTCCCGGAATTTGTAGTAATTGAAAGTGATAAGCCGATTTTCTTTCATCGCTTGAACGAGGGGGTAGAGGTGTTGTGTGCCGGAAGGGTGATGGTGTTCCGGGAAAACAAAGCGGGATAGCCCGTTGTCTGCGTTCAGGGAGTTTAGAATCTCGAAAGACTCCAAGAAGCGGGCGATTCCCTCTGGGTCGTTTGCCTCGTCATTGTCGGGGATGTAGTATCCTTTTCTTCGGTTGTCCCATTCTATGGCAAAACCGAGTTTGTTGCGTATTTCTTGTAAATCCCGTTTCAGGGTGCGGGTAGAGAAGGAGGTGGCTTCCGAGTCGTGTAGAACGAGTTGCCGTGACACGTGTTCGATTAATTCTTTACTGGAGATGTAAGGGTGTTCCTGTACGTCGCGGATGATGTATAAATATCGCTTGGTGTAGTCGCTTTTTGCCATAATATGTCGTGTAAAACGGTTTAAAGATAATATTTTTTTCGAGTGCGTGCCATACTCTGTCCCTGTTCCCGTTTTTCTTTGTCATAAATTAAAGTTCTTGCAACAACCCACGGACGTTGTTTATTTCGTGATAAAATTGTAAATTTGTTGCATCACGGGCATGGAGATGTCACGTGGTGGACATATTTTATATTGAAGCGTTTTGTTTGATTCTTGGTAAAGAAAGTCTGGTAAATTTTCAAGGTACAGGAACACAAACGAATGACGTTCATGCTTGCCGTATATGTATTTCATATATACCGGTTAAGCGTGGGTTGTTGTTTATTTGTACCAATGGTTTACCAGAGCCACTTTACCGGATAAGCATACAGTACCCACGCTTTTTTCGTGTATGTATTTTTCCGCATCGGGGACTGGCGGAAGGAATAAAAATGAGAAAAAAATGATGAAGTTACATGAAGCTATCGAGAAAGTCTTGAAAGACTAAAAAAACTAATAACAGCGGCAGAAATTATGTTTGAGAAGAAAGGCGAGTATATTAAGTTATCTTGTTGTTAATTGCGGGATTATGATTATTGCGATTTGTATTGTAGGTTTAGCGTTGTTGGTATTAGGTGCAGCAGCGGCTAAAAAGCCGGAGCCCATGACTCATGAGGAGATGGTAAAAAAGAATGAAGAAAGGGCTAATCGGGTAACGGGATGTGTATTTTCTATTATAGCCCTTCTAATGTTAGTAGGGATTATAATATCTTTATTCGAGTAGTAGAGAATATTTTGTAAGGAATTCATCAAATAGTAAATAACTAAAAAATGTTGTATGGCAATTACAGTTTACAATTTATTGAAAGAGGTAGGATTGAATCCTACGAATTTGAAACGAGTGAGATGGGGTGAACGATTTACTTGTCAAGAGATAGGAATTTATATCATTTCAACTTCTTGCGATGCATCAGAAGATAGAAAACTTTATTCGTTAGCTCCGATTGATGAAAAAATATTAGCTTTTTGGTTGAATAAAGTTTCCTGTTTGCAATTGGATAATAAACGTCCGAGTATACAGGAATTAAAGAAACGACTTACTGATTTTGGGTTACCAGATGAGAATATTCTTTATATTGGTCAGACTGAAAATACATTGGCTAAACGAGTAAGTCAATATTATACGACAGAATTAGGTGATGCAAAGCCTCATGCCGGAGGACATTGGATTAAAACATTAAAAATATTGCATGATTTGTGGGTGTATTATATACCTTGTTCTTCCCCGAAAGAGAAAGAAGAACAACTTTTAGCGTGTTTTGGGAAACAAGTATCAAAAGATTCATTGCAAGGTTTGCCAGATAAAAATCTTGTTCTTCCTTTTGCTAATTTAGAGTTAAGTAGAGGAAGAAGAAAAATGCATGGTATACGCAGTTCAACATTGAAGAAATAACAACAAGATGATGCAAGCATGATTACAGAATATTTTACCGGTAAGGAGATATTAGAAGAGTTAAAAAAAGAAGACAAAGAGATTGGGGCTTATTTATCTCGGGAACAGAAAAAGATTGTCCGATTTTTTTGTCATCGGACAGTCTTTCCCGTGATGACTTCCTTGGATTATCGTTCCAAGGGAGGTAATCAGTATATAGTCTTTTTGGAGTGTAAAGAGAGGCGATGGAGGAATGATTTTGGCCATTTGCTTTATCATGCTGTTTGTATTTATAATAATGGTGGTGCTTGTGCGGCTATTTTGAATACGGATTTTGACGAAGTGAACGGACAAGCTGGTTTGGATATTTTTTCGGCTCACGTGTTTTCACGTTACCGGAAACGTCTTTTGAAAGACGATAATATCTCGAATAAAGAGTTGATAAGAAGTTTCTTTATGCGCAATATCGGTGTTGCGTGGAAAGAGGGGATAGCCGAAAATCACATGGAAGGAAGTACCCAAGATGGAGTGCTGTTCGCTATACAACAAGAGAATGTTTGTATGATTAAAACCTTCGTGACATTTGATATGTTATTCGAGAGTCAAAAAGAATTGAAAGAAGAGTTGCAAGAAAATTATCTTGATATGAAGAACACGATGACAGATAGTTTGCTGCAAGAACTAGAAATAACAGCTCCGGATGCGTTGGAAAAATATATCGAGCGCTTAAAACGGACGGTAAAATGAATATCACGTTATGGGAACAGTCGAAGTTATGGTTATTTTGTAAATGAAGTTTTTGTACTAATCTGTATATATTGTTTGTTTCATGATAAAATTATAAGTTTGTATGTCATAGAATTTACTTGTTGTTAAAATGTTGCGTGAACAATAAAAATTTGATGTGTTTAATTATTAAATAAAAATTGTATGGGGAGCAAGCTACATAATCGCATAAAAACTTGGAAAAAACTTTTGTTAGATTTTGGTAAAAGAAATAGGCTTATAAATTTCAAAGATGGTAAGCGCTCTAATGTTGAGATTGTGATGCCTTCGTACAAGCCCCTATACGACTTGATTGCTGTGCATGAAAAGGAGGTAATTTTTCCATATGCAGGTAAAGTTCGTGTCAATGAAAATGGAGAAGAAGTGTACAATGCTGTAATAGAAGGTAATGTAGAAACGACAAAAACAGTAGGTGAATTACAAAAAACACTTAAAATGTTGAGATATAGAGCTAATACTTCTATTGAAGAACAGGGAATTAATACTTTATACCTTGCTTTTGGTTTGTTAAAATGGACAGAGAGAGAAGATTCTTCCCAAACTTTTGCATCACCGTTGATACTTGTTCCTGTAAAACTTACGATTGATTCATTGACATCTCCCTATAAATTGCTTTTGCATGAAGATGAAATTGTCGTGAATCCGACATTAACATACAAGTTAGATAATGATTTTTCGATTAAAATTCCCGGATTTGATAATACCCAAGATGATATAGAGAGCTATTTCGAGCACGTGGAGAAAATGATAGCAAAGAGGGGATGGTCTGTTGATTGTTGTGTAAACTTAACAAACTTGTCATTTCTTAAGATAAATATGTATAAGGATCTTGAGAACAACAAAGAGAAGTTGCAAGCCAATCCGATAATTTCAGCGATAGCGGGGGAGCATGAGCCTATTAGTTTTCCTGCAGAATTGAATAATTATGACCATGATACGAATACACGCCCTATAGATACTTTTCAAGTTGTGGATGCAGATTCTAGTCAGCAAGATGCGATTTTACTATCAAAGGCTGGGAAAAGTTTTGTGTTGCAAGGTCCCCCGGGAACAGGTAAAAGTCAAACTATTACTAATATTATTTCAGAAGCATTGGCTGATGGGAAAAAAGTATTGTTTGTATCTGAAAAAATGGCAGCATTGCAAGTCGTGTATAAGCGACTTGCAAATGTTGGATTAGCGGATTTTTGTTTTACTCTTCATAGTCATAAAGTTAGTAAAAAAGAAATACTTAATGAACTTGCGAACGCTATAGCAATAGACCGAAAGAGAGTGCGTGAAGAAGCATTAGTGCGATTGGATATGCTTGAACGCAAACGTTCTATACTTAATGATTATCAAAAAGAATTACATACACCTTGTTCAGCTTTGAACAATACGATATTCAATATTAATGGTAGGTTGGCTAAGTTAGATGATGTTCCAGAATACATTTTTGAGATAACGGATGTAGAGAATACCACAGAATTACAATTGGGTGAAAAAATATATTTACTTTCAGAATTGGCAAAAACTATTGATAACAATAATGTATGGAAAGATGCCACGATACCTTATTTATCCAATGAATTGCGACATGATATAGATGCTAAGATTAATTCTATTGTGGCAATTCTGCCTGATATTGAAAAAGATTTGCTAGTTTGTAGTCAAGAGTTAGGAATTTCTATCACACCGTCTTTATCTGGGTTAGATTTTGCAATGGAATTGCTTAGAATTGCGGCAAAATCACCTCTGACATTGAAAAAATGGGTGTATCAGGATGATTTTGAAGAATTGGAAAGTAAACTCGCAGAACATAGGGAATTGTGTGAGTCATATGTTGTTCAAAAAACAACTATCTTAAAAGAATTTGATAGAGAAATTCTTGGGCTGGATTACTATCCTATTTTGCAAAGATTTCGAAGTGACTATAACACTTTTATGAGAAAACTGAAAAGTGGATATCGTAAAGATATTCAACTGCTTAATCGTTTTTCAAGTACGGGTGCGAAACTTGATTACAATGAAGCCATAGAATTGTTGAATAATATCAAATCGTATCATGAAAAACTTGATTGCGTGTTAAGTCAAGAGGGTATAATGAAAACTTTGTATGAGGGATATTATTGTGATGAAAATACAGACTGGGGTGAGATAAATGATTCTGTTGAATTCGCAAAAGAGTTAAGAGGCTTTATAAGTAGGTTTTCTATGCCGGAAATTCTTGTTGAGAAAATTTGTGGAGATAATTCAACTATTGCATATTGTAAGAATAGTTTATTGTCATTGACTGCTCTTTATGATTCTATTCATTCACAATTAGAATGGTTTTTTTCCTTGTTTGATAATGTGGAGTCATTCAAGGACTGTGGAATTGGTGAGTTGACAACTCGATTGTCTGAATGTAAAGATAAAAAACATCTTTTAGAAAAATGGGTTGATTATAGAGCTAATAAAGAAAAATGTAATGCTGCAGGATTAACGTCATACTTACAACAAATAGAGGAGAATGTAATAGATGCGAATCTTATTGTAAATGTTTATTTGAAACGTTTTTATAGATTGTGGCTCGATTCTGTTTTGTTGAAATTTCCTGCAGTACAGAATTTTCGAGGAAGAATTCAAGAACAAGTGATTGGAGAGTTTTGTCAATTAGATAAAGAACAATTTGTGATTGCTCAGGCAAGGGTACGGGAGCGTGTTGTTGCACGGATGCCGGATTTTAACACTATTACTTCGACGAGAGATGAAATAGGAATATTGAAACGAGAATTGAATAAGAGGCGAAGGTTAATGCCGCTTCGTAAATTGTTTATGGCTATTCCTAATCTTGTAACGGCATTAAAACCTTGTTTTATGATGTCACCATTATCGGTTAGTGTGTTCCTTGAAGCAAAGAGTTATGATTTTGATTTGGTGATTTTTGATGAGGCTTCACAAGTTCATACAGAGGATGCTATAGGGGCTATAATGAGAGGTAAGCAGGTTATAATAGTTGGAGATGCAAAGCAACTTCCACCGACAAATTTCTTTGCGGTGTCTTTGAATGATGAGGAATACGATATTGATACTAATGATGAAGAACAGGATAATGATGCTGGTGCATTTGATTCAATCCTTGATGAAGCTTTAGCCGTGTTGCCTGAGAGAAGTTTGCGTTGGCACTATCGTAGTCGTCATGAGCACCTTATTGCATTCTCAAATGCCAAGATTTATAATCATAGTTTAATTACGTTTCCGTCAATAATAGATAAAAGTCCCAACTTTGGCGTTGAATATATTTATGTTGCGGATGGAGTGTATGATAGAGGGGGTAAAAAAAATAACCTTGCGGAAGCTAAGCGTGTTGCCGATTTAGTGTTCGAACATTTTCAAAATTTTCCAGAAAGGTCATTAGGTGTTGTAACTTTTAGTGAGGCGCAACAAGCCGCAGTGGATATGGCAATAAGGCAGAAACGTCATGAAAATGATGCATTCGAGAGTTTCTTTGTTGAAGATAAAGAGGAAGCTTTTTTTATCAAGAATTTGGAAAATGTACAAGGGGATGAACGCGACACAATTATTTTTAGTATTGGCTATGCAAAAGACAATAGAGGTATAATGTATATGAATTTTGGACCGCTTAGTAGAGATGGTGGTTATCGTCGTTTGAATGTAGCAATTACTCGAGCTAAGTATAATGTTAAATTGGTCGGTTCTATTATGCCCATTGATATAGATGTAGCTAAGGTTGAGTCAGAGGGAGTCAAGATGTTGCGTTCTTATATAGAGTTTGCTCAGCAAGGTGTTGTTGCTTTACAAAAAGAATTATCTTATAGTGATTTACCTGTATTTGACTCTCCTTTTGAAGAATCAGTATATGATTTTTTAACTTCAAAAAAATATGAAATTGTTACACAAGTAGGATGTTCTGGTTTTAGGATAGATATGGCAATAAAAAATCCTCAGCGTAGAGGTGAATTTGCAATTGGTATAGAGTGTGATGGTGCAACCTACCATAGTTCAAGAACTGCTCGTGAAAGAGATAGGTTACGTCAAACCATATTGGAAGATATGGGTTGGGTAATTTATCGAATATGGTCTACTGATTGGATAAAAAATCCAGAAATCGAGAAAGAAAAATTGATTCAAGTAGTTGAGAAAGCTTTATGCAAAATTAATATCGATAAGTTAAGCGATAGTAATGTGTTGGAAGCGGTTTCGTGTTTGGATGTAGAAGAGGAGGTCGAAGAAAAGGAGATGGTTAATAGCGATAGTAAAGGTTTTTCCAACTATGTATATGCAGATATAAATGTGTTAGAAGAATTGCCAGTTACACGTGCAATAAAAAGAGTAGTGGAAATAGAACAACCGATACATCTTGAGGAGTTATGTCGTAGAGTTGCACCATTATACGGGAGGCAAAAAGTTACTTCTAGTGTCGTCGATGAGGTTACATATCAAATAAAGAAGCAATTGACTAATGATGTACAAATAGGTAAAGATTTATTTGTGACAATTAGGAATTTTAATACGCCTGTCGCTAGAAAAACTTTGGATGCTCCTCGTAAAATTGAATATATATCACAAAGTGAACTTGTTGAAGCCTTGCGAATTGTAATTGGACATAGTTTTGGTATAACTCCCAATGATTTATTTTTAGTTACTGCAAGGAATTTAGGATATAAGCGTACATCTGTTAATATCATATCTAGTATCGAAAAGGCATACAAGACTATGTTAAGAAAAGGTATGGTAAAAGAGATTGAAGGTAAGGTTTCTTTAATAAATGATTAAAATTAAGAGAATTCCTGTTATTTAGTAGTAATTTTGAGTTATTAAAGAAGTTGTGTGTGTTATTCTGTAAGGATTCCTGCCGAATTCGGCTTGCGAACGTTGAATAAAGCCGACTTATAGTCGAGTCAAAGTTGAGTTAAAGCCGATAGGTATCGGGTTTGTGCGTGGTGGGAAACGAGAATAAACTTCGTGTGTTGGAGGAATGCGAGAGGATTTCAACCTTAAAAGGGGTAAAATATGTCTTTTGCTAGAATGGTATTTGCTCGGGTATATTACGCGGGTGGGTTAAAATTGGCGGGAATCCATGGTTTGGAATACATGGAAGCGGGTTTTCTTGCCGCCACCCTCGATGGTGATTTGGTCCGTGTTGCGGGAGCCGTTGCGGGTGGTGAGTTGCAGGGAGATGTTGTTTGTTCCGGCGTCGAGGGGGACACGCGTGTAAGAAATGGAATAGGGGAGAGTCTGCCAGTTGCGGGTATCCGCTTTTTCTGTCAGGGAGTTGGCGATGCCGACGGCGAATCCGAGCCATTCGTTTTGCTTTCGAGCCGTGTATTCAAGTCCCTTTTTTGCTGCGACACGCAAGAGTGACGTGGAAAATTCGCGTACCATACGGTCACGTAAGGTTTTGAATGCAATCTCGTTGATGTTTTCGGCAATTTCCAAGGGATAGGTTTTGGCATCAAGCACGAGAGAGCCTTTGGCGTACAAGGGCGGGCGTTCCATGTATTTGGGGAAGGCGACTCTTAGCATTTGCAGGTCGGCAATGCTTTGGCGGTCGGAATCCGAGTAGCGGGAGTCGAAAAAGAAAGGGAAGGCGAATCCGAATTCGTCGTTGTGGAACACGATAGCCCCGTCGCCTCTTTTCTGTTTGGCGAAATTGATACTCCACTCCGCTTTTACGGGTCCCATCCCGTTCAGCCAGAAAAAGACGAGTTGCCCGTTCGCGGGGGCAGGGGTATGTTTGTAAGTGGTGTTGAACTCTTTCTCGTATTGCTTCAATTCTGCCGTGAAGCCGCAATTGTACGCGGTGCGCATCAAGTCTTGTTTTAATTGTTCCGGGGCTTGTACGCTGAAGTTCTTTACGTAGTCGGATTGATATACCTCGTAAGCGTTACGGTAGGCGATGAAAGCGTTGTTGGCGTCGCCCGATGCATCGTAAATCAATCCCATGAGCAAGTGGGCGAAAGCGTCCCGCTGATAACGGTTCTTGTGGTCGGGATACTTGTCGTTCAGTTGATTGAGTTTGATGTTTATTTTCCGGACTTCTACCAGCGCACCTTCCATGTCATTCAGGTCAAGATAATTCAATGCCTTGTAGAAATTAATCATGATTACCTCGAAGTCTTCCGGTTGGTAGGGACGCGTTTCGGGATTCGTTACCAAGGCTGCCGCTTCTGCCCCGAGATTGCGGTGTTGCTCGTCAATCAAGTTTTCGGCGGTTTCAAAGTACTTGTTACTATTCTCGGGTTGCCCGAGCATGAACTCCACGTATCCCTTGTTCAAGTAATAAAGAATCCGGTTTTTCCCGGTGGCTTGTTTTTTATCTTTATCCAGTAGCTTGTTTGCCTTTTCGAAGTTGCCGGCAGTCACTGCCGATTGGAATTCAGCCGTGCGTTGGTACCACGTGGCACACCCGGAAAAGAGGAAGAGGATGATAATGAGTCCGTAAAGTCTATAAAGTCCATAAGGTCTATAAGGTCGGGAATTTCCACGAGAAATTCCTTGCTCTTTTTTATTAGGTAGATGATGATTGTTAATCATGTTTTTCTTCGACTTTATGGACCTTATGGACTTTATGACCTTATGAACTAAAATACTCTATCCGTGATATGTTTCTTTATCTTCTTGTCGCCCATCCATACCACTTCATTGGTTTCGATGTTGGTGAGTTGCAAGTCGATTTGATAGGTTACCACTTTTTGCTTTTTGTACGAGTCCACGATGCTGTTGATGGTGCCTTGCAGGATAAAATCGGCGCCCAGTTCTTTACCCCATTTCTTGGTGGTTTCGGGGGAGGCGTAGTCTTGTTGTTCGGCACGTTCTTTTCGTAGCTCGTTTCGTTTCTCTCCTGCCACGACCAGACGGATGTTGCCGTCACGAATAATGGCTTTCTCGACATCCTTGATGAAGGTTTCCGAGTTGATGTGTTCGTGGCTCTTGTTTTCGACTAATCCGACCACGACTACCGGGCGTTTGTCATTTGCTTTCAAGTAGCGGGGTATCCATGCGGATGTCAGTAGGTCGCCAATCATCTCGTCTGACACCATGCGGGAGTCGCTATCGTTCCAACGTCCGCTGAGGTCTATTGTTTCGCTTGGGTCTACCCGGGCTATTTTCCGGCTACCGCATCCGTTTAATATCGCTATGGTTAACACGACAAGTGTTCCGATAAATACTTTTCTCATATTCTTTTGATTTTAGGTTTATATTCAAATTCCACGATCTATATCAAATGTTATTACAATTATTTGACCAAATATACGTGTTAGATGGCGTTTTGGATGTTAATTACATTTAAAATTGATAGGGACGGGCAATTATTATTCCGGAATGAGAGCGAATGCCTTGCAAGTATTCGGAGAGGGGTACTTCTGAAATGACCACTTTCTTGGCGGAAAGTGACGCGTGGAGCAGGTAAATCTGCCCGTTTTGTTCTATGGCTATTCCCACGTGGGCGGTGTCGAGCCCTTTCTTGTCTGTCGTGATGAGCAGGATATCCCCCGGTTGGATTTGTTCGGTCGCGGCGGATACCTTGTCCTTGGGGATATAATGGTATTTCCGGAGGTTTATATTGTTCTCTATCCGGAGCATTTTTCCCGCGAGAAGGGAATCTTGTTTGAGGGCGGGATATTTCTGCCAGTTTCGGGAAATGAAACCCACTTTGTTGGGGAAGGGGATGCCTCCGTTTTCCAAGGTGACGTCTTTTACAATGCTGTCCAGACTCATCTCGTACAACCAATCGGTGGAGTAATGAAGCCGGGCAGTGTAGTCGGTGATTTTACCGTCCCGGTAGCGAATCTTTTGTAAATTCTTCAAGTAGTCCTCTGTCTGTCGAGGGGTATATTCTTTTAGTAGAGCCAAGGCAAGCACGTTATCCGTGAATGTCACACAGTCGAATTCCCGCAGGTTCACGACGAGTTGTTCTTTCGGGTTGATTTCGAGGCTGCCGCCTTTGTAGGGGGTATTGATAAAGAATTGACCGATAGCAACGATTCGTTCGTTCACGGGAAGCCGATGTAATTCTTTTCCCGAGGCATACTCGAAAAACCGGGAGAGGATTGCTTTATCTTCTTCCGATACGGGAGATTGTGCTTTACATCCCGAGATGACAGGGAAAAGGGCGACGAGTAGCAAAAGAATCGTTTTTTTCATATAAAGCGTTTTGGGTGAAAAAAAATGAGGAGCCGCGTGAACGGCATCCTCATCTCTCTTGTGTTGTGTTTATATATTATTTGCCTGCGGCCGAAAATTGTTCAAGGAAGCGGATGTCGTTCTCGAAGAAAAGACGTATGTCTTTGATGCCGTATTTCAACATCGTGATACGTTCGATTCCCATTCCCAACGCAAATCCGGTATATTTTTCTTTGTCGATACCGTTTAGTTCGAGTACGTTGGGGTCAACCATTCCACAACCTAAGATTTCTAACCAACCCGTGCCTTTGCATACGTTACAGCCTTTCCCGTGGCACAATGTACAGGATACGTCCATTTCTGCCGACGGTTCGGTGAACGGGAAGAACGAGGGACGCAGACGGATTCGTGTGTCCGCACCGAACAGTTCTTTTGCAAAGTAGGTGAGGGTTTGCTTCAAGTCGGCGAAAGAAACGTTTTCGTCGATATAAAGTGCCTCAATCTGGTGGAAAATACAGTGTGCCCGCGCCGAAATCGCCTCGTTGCGGAACACCCGTCCCGGGGTAACCAAACGAATGGGCGGTTGATGTGCTTCCATGTCGCGTACCTGCACGGATGAGGTATGCGTGTGAAGCACGATATCGGGATTTTTCTGGATGAAGAACGTGTCTTGCATGTCGCGTGCCGGATGTTCTTCCGGGAAGTTCAATGCGGAGAAATTATGCCAGTCGTCTTCTATTTCGGGTCCCTCGGACACGGTAAAACCAAGTCTGCTGAAGATGGCTAGAATTTCGTTTTTAACGATAGACAGAGGATGACGAGTTCCGAGTTTCATGGGATTGCCCGGCATGGTTAAATCCATCCCGCTGAGTCCCTCTTCGGCGTTACTCAACAATTCTTTCAGTTCGTTTACTTTCGCTAAAGCCGTATTCTTCAACACGTTCAACTCCTGTCCGACAGCCTTTTTCTGGTCCACGGGAACGCTTTTGAAATCGTCAAAAAGAGCGGCGATAGAACCTTTCTTGCTTAAATGCTTGATTCTAAATTGCTCTACTTCTTCCAAGCTACCGGCTTGGAAGTTTGCTATTTCATCACGGAGTTGTTTAATCTTATCTAACATCTTCTCAAAAATTTGAAATCCTTGGTTTGCAAATGTAATAAAAAAGTCTGATACATTTCAATTATTCGAGAACTTCAATTTTTATCTCGAATATTTTTACAGAAACGGGCTACAAGTTTATCCATTATTTTTTTTGCCGTGGGATATAATAAACATCCCGTAATTCCGCCGAGTACATCGGCGAGCAAATCCCACCAGTCGCCCCCTCGATGGAAATATTTGTATTGAAGTATCTCTATTAAGCCGCCATACGCGAAACTGAACCCGATGGCAATCAAGTAGCAGGCACGTGAGGATAGTTTATGGCGTAAGGCATCGCATAGGAAGACGGACATGATGAAGAACATGCCGAAATGGACGACCTTATCCAAATGCGGGATATTCAATTTGGGGTCCGGTATGGAACTCGAGGGAATGGCGCATAAGAAAAAGATAACGCCTGCCCATAGAAGATTACACCATAATAATACGTGTTTGTGTGCTATCATTATTCAATTATTTTTACTCGAATTATTCTCACGTCTTTTAACGGGCGGTTCTTTTTATCTGTTTGTAAAGCGGCGATTTTGTCAAGAATGTCAAAACCTTCAATCAATTCCCCGAACACCGTGTATTCGCCGTCCAGACTGTGTGCGCCGCCCTCTGTCGTGTATGCTTGTTTTTTAGCCTCGTCCATGAAGAGTTTTTCAGTGTTGTTTTCCCAGTCACGGGCGATGTCCGCCTTGATTTTGTTGGCTATTTTCCGGAATTCCGGTACGTTCTTCTGTGCTTTTAAAGAATCCAGAATCGCTTTTTTCTCCGGGGTATAGTATTTATTCTGGATAGCCCTCTTGATGGGCACGTTTACCGATTTCTCGATATGCTCCAGTTCTTCCGGCGGGTATTTTCTCCCGACGGTGAAATAGAATTGCGAGATATCCGATTTCTTGAGCGGGTTTGTTTCGTCCGGTTGCCGGGGAGCAGCCAAAGCTCCTTTTTTATGGTAGTGGTGCGGTTTGATTTCGGCATCAATCGTGATTTCTCTACCATATCCCAGTTCCTGACCGGCAACCGCGTTACGGCTGTCCGCGGAACCGCCTTGTATGATGAAGTCTTTGATTACCCGGTAAAATAGCGTCCCGTCATACTGACCGGATTTCGCTAATTCAATAAAGTTATCCCGGTGAATCGGGGTGTCGTTGTATAATTTTGCCTTGAGATTGCCCATGCTGGTTTCTATCAACACGATACGCTCTTTTTCCTGTCCCGTGGATGGAAGCGTGAAAAGGGCAAGCGTGAACGAGAGTATCAGAAGTTTATACATACTATATATCATTTACGATTTGACAATTTTATTCACGAGGTATCGTACCGGGAAATGCGAGGCGATGTACCCGATGGCAATGACCGTGAGCATGATAATCAATATATCCGAGGCAACGACTTTCACGGGGTAAGCGTTGATGATGTAACTGCCGTTACCGAGGGTAATGAAACCGTAATATTCTTGCAGCAGGCAAAGTCCGGTTCCGATGATAAGTCCGGCGAAAGCCCCGACTCCCGTGATTAGGTTCCCCTCCAGTTTAAAGATTGAAACGAGTTTCTTTTTTGTCATTCCCAGGGCTTGATAGACGCCAATATCTTCTTTCTTGTCTATAATCAACATTGAAACGGAGCCCACGATATTGAATGAGGCAATCAGTAGGATAAACAACAAGATTAGGAATACCGCGAGTTTCTCGGATTTCATCATGGCATAAAACGAACGGTTGAGGTCATACTTGTCGAGTACCTTGTATTTTGTTCCCACTTTCGTCGCGAGTGATGTTTTAAAAGACGCGAGGTTGTCAGGATTTTTCACTTTAATCTCTATTTTGGATATTTCACCCGGAACCCCGAATAATTTTCTCGCGGTTTCTATTCCGGTAATCACGTATTTCCCGTCGATATCCTGTTGCGCGGAGAATATTCCAATCGGGTATATCCTTTGACTGTTCAATGCAGACATGGATGCCGACGATGCGGTTTTGTCCGGGTAATAGAATGTTACCGGTGATTGCATGCCAAGGCGGGTTCGCAAGGCGGCGGCAATACCGTACCCGAGTACCACGGTCGGTTTGTCTTCTTCTTCAAGACTGAATTTCCCGCTAATGATGGTGGGGGCAATTCCCGCGTGGAGGGCGTAATCTTCCTCGACTCCTTTCACTATCACGGGGACAAGTTTATCACCGAATTTTACCAGTGAATTTTCTTCCACGACGGCATCGAAAGACGCGATGCCGGGCATGTTTTCCAACTGTTCCAGCAGCAGGGAGTCGGTGGCGACGAATTTTCCTTGCGCGGGAGAAACCGTCAGGTCGGGAGTGAAGCTGTCTGTTACTGTGGTGAGTAACGTGTCGATGCCATTGAACACGGAAAGTACGACAATCAACGCGGTCGTGCCTATCATAACTCCTACCATACTGATGATAGAAATAATGTTTATGGCGTTCTGTTTCTTTTTCGAGAACAGGTACCTCCGGGCAATGAATATCGACAGTTTCATCGTGGACGGTTTTCTATTGCTTCAATAGATTGTCTATTTTATCTATATAGTCCAAGCTGTCATCCACGAAGAAACGTAATTCCGGGATGATACGCGTTTGCTTTCCGATTTTTTTCCCGAGGATAAAACGGATGTTTTTATTTTTCTCGTCCAGAATACCTAATACTTTCTCCGCGAGTTCGGACGGGAAAATACTCAAGTAGACCCGGGCATACGACATGTCAGGGCTAACTCGCACGGCAGTAACGGATAACATTGCACCTCCGGTGTATTCTTTACACTCTTTCTGAAACATTTCGCTTAAATCTCGTTGTATCAAACGCCCTACTTTATTTTGTCTTATAGTATCCATATCAAGAAAAAAATTGTTTGCTAAAAAAATTTCCACAAATATAGTGATTATAATTGATACTTTTATTATCTTTGCCCTCGCAAAACGGAAACGAGATGTAGCGCAGTTGGTAGCGCGCCACGTTCGGGACGTGGAGGCCGCTGGTTCAAGTCCAGTCATCTCGACCAAATAGGAAAGAACGCTTGTGAAGGCGTTCTTTCTGTTTTTTATATTCTCGAAAATAATACGTACATTGCATAACGATTTTAGGATGTAGATTCGTTATGATTGATATTCAGGTAAAGCTACATGACAGGTACTCCGTGGAGTTTAAGGTCGGTTACGTGGTAGATCGTGATCGGGAGGAGAACGAGTTCAGAATGGACACGTGGTTTTTCGTGCCTCATAGTCTTGGTATCAGTGCATCAACTTACTCGAAAGATGATTTTTACAAGGACGTGCGTTCTAACGTGAGGCTAATTACCCCGATTTATTCGTTGGAGGAAATCGCAGAGGGTGAGTGGACCCCTTTCGTGTTTCTGGAGGATGCGTTTCAACATCTGGTAGAGGAACGCACGAGGGAGTCTGTCGAAACTTACGAATACCAAATCAAGATGTTCACCTCGATATTCAAAAGCGCCTTGCGGGGGAGCGTGAATAAGGCGATTCATCACGAGGTGGAAGGGAATGAACGGGGATTGATGGTAGGGCACTATGTAGCTTGTGTTCGGATTATTGCCCGTCGTTATCGGGAGTTGAAAAAGATTGTTCATGTACAGGGATTGCCGAAAGAAGCGTTGAACTATTTTTCTTTCGGGGACGAGTATCTTTCCAACTTGCTCGAGTTTCACACGTTTCGTTTATTGGACGGGTTGAAAGAGTTTGACGTGAAGTGTTACGAGCAAGAGAAGGAGAAATTGCTGGAACTGGTGCATGAAGAGATAGCCTACAAGAAGAAGCATGGTTATCTGGTAGCGGAGAAAGATAGTCGGGATCAGAACCGGACGGTGATTTATCGGCGGGGGATATTGAAGAAATATGCGGAAAGTGATCTTTTCTTGAAGGCATCGAAAAAACGGGACGGGGTATTGGTCGAGCAGATATATTATAGTCTGGCAGCCGGGCTCTCGATGATATTTGCCACGGTAATCGCGTTCTCGTTTCAAAAGAAGTACGGCAATTTTACCATGCCCTTGTTCGTGGCTTTGGTCGTGAGTTATATGTTGAAAGACAGGATCAAGGAATTGATGCGATTCTATTTTGCCCATCGCTTGGGAAAGAATTATTTTGACCGGAAAACGAAGATCAGTATGGGGGATAAGGTGGTCGGTCAGATCAAAGACGGGGTGGATTTTATATCGGAAAATAAGGTGCCGGAAGAAATTATTAACCGACGGGCACGTACTGATCTCTTGGCTGCCGACAACCGGTACGCGGGTGAGAAGATTATTCTCTACCGCAAGTGGATACAGTTGGATGCGGAAATTTTAGGTGAATATAGTCAATATGACATTTCGGGAGTAAACGAGATTATCCGCTTTGATTTGGGAAATTTTGCCCGGAAGATGGATGAGCACGCTTATGAACTTTATGTTCCGGAGGGGGATTCGGGTTACACGGCAATCAAGGGAGAGAAAATTTACTACGTCAATTTCCTGATTCAATTGCGACACGAGGGAAACGTCGATTACAGGCGTTTCCGTCTGATGATTACCCGTGATGGGATACGGGAAATTCAAAACTTGTAGGAAGCAATCAGTTTATAAAGTTTATTATCCACGACAGCATGGCTGCCGATAGGTATAGTCCGAAGGACACCCGTTACTTTATAAACCTTACAAACTTTATGAACTTTATAAACTCATATATAAAAATATATTGTAGCTTTGCGGGACAATCAACCTTAAAGATCTTTAGAATAGAAATGAGAAAATGGAGCATTGACGATTCAGCAGAACTGTACAATATCAACGGTTGGGGGCTGAACTATTTTTCGATTAACGAGAAAGGACACGTGACGGTAACACCGAAAGTAGGAGGACCAAGGATTGACATCAAAGAATTGATGGAGGAACTTCAGGTGAGAGATGTGTCCGCTCCCGTGTTATTACGGTTCCCAGATATTCTGGATAACCGGATCGAAAAAATCTCAAGTTGTTTCCAGGCGGCTGCCACGGAATATGGTTACACGGGGAAAAATTTTATAATTTACCCGATCAAGGTGAACCAGATGCGTCCGGTCGTGGAGGAGATTGTAAGTCATGGGACGAAATATAATATCGGTCTTGAGGCTGGTTCCAAACCGGAACTGCACGCCGTGCTATCCATCGATATTGACGATGATGCCATGATTATCTGTAACGGGTACAAGGACGAGAACTACATCGAGCTGGCCTTGTTGGCACAGAAGATGGGGCGGAATATTTACCTCGTGGTCGAGAAGTTGAACGAGTTGAGGAATATAGCCGCTATATCCAAGCGCCTGAAAATTCGCCCGAACATCGGCATCCGGATTAAATTGGCAAGTTCCGGTAGCGGAAAGTGGGAAGAGTCCGGGGGTGACGTCAGCAAGTTCGGTTTGAACTCCAGTGAATTGCTGGAAGCGCTCGACGTCCTGCAAAAGAACAAGATGACCGATTGCTTGAAACTGATTCATTTCCATATCGGAAGTCAGGTGACGAACATCCGCCGTATCAAAACGGCATTGAAAGAGGCATCCCAATTCTACGTGCAATTAAAAAACATGGGATACAATATACGTTTCGTCGACATCGGGGGCGGACTGGGTGTCGATTATGACGGGACCCGTTCCGCTACAAGTGGCAATAGCATGAACTACTCGATTCAAGAGTACGTGAACGATGCCGTTTCCGCTCTGGTGGATGCTTGCGAGAAGAATGAATTGGAACAGCCGAATATCATTACCGAGTCGGGACGCTCCTTGACGGCGCATCACTCCGTGTTGATTTTCGAGGCATTGGCAAGCACGAGCCTGCCGGCTTTTGACGAGAACGAGGAGATTGCCGAGGATGCCCATGAACTGGTGAAAGAATTGTATGACCTTTGGGAGAACTTGAACCAGCCCCGCTTAATCGAAACGTGGCATGATGCCATGCAGATACGCGAGGATGGCTTGGGATTGTTCAATCTCGGGTTGATTGATTTGCATACCCGTGCCCAAATCGAACGTTTGTTCTGGTCGGTAGCCCGTGATGTATATGATATGGCGGTGAACACGAAACATTCACCGGACGAATTAAAGAAAATCTCCAAGTTATTGCCGGATAAATATTTCTGTAATTTCTCGTTGTTCCAGTCGTTGCCTGATTCATGGGCGATAGACCAGATTTTCCCGATCATACCGATTTCCCGTTTAAATGAACAACCGACGAAATCGGCAACTTTGCAGGATATCACTTGCGACTCCGACGGGAAGATAGATAATTTTATCTCTACGCGTAATTTCTCGTACCACCTTCCGGTGCATGACTTGAACGGGAAGGAACCTTATTATTTCGGGGTATTCCTCGTTGGGGCTTACCAGGAGATTCTGGGAGATTTGCACAACTTGTTCGGGGACACGAATGCCGTTCATATTAAGGTGAAAGGTGACGAGTACGTGATTGATAAGGTCATCGAGGGGGAAACCGTCGCAGATGTGTTGGAATACGTGCAGTTTATGCCGAAGAGAATGGCTCGTACCGTCGAGGTATGGGTAACGAGTTCCGTGAAGAAAGGAATCATTACTGCCGAAGAAGGACGTGAATTCTTGTCAAATTACCGTTCCGGGTTGTACGGGTACACTTACTTGGAATAGAACGAGATTATTTTATTAAATACAAAGAGCGTGTCGGTTATCTTGTTATGGATACGGGCACGTTCTTTTTATATATGTGAAAATAGAACCCGGGAATGTTAAAGTGCAAAATATTAATATTGAAAATCAGTGTGTTGTATGAAATATGATATTTAACACTATTAAATGAGGCGCAAACGTTTGTGGGTAAAAAAAGATTTTATAGCTTAGCAACGTCAGAAGAAAAAAAGCCTCGTGCTGTCACAGCAGGAGGCAACCAATAACAAATTTATGAAAAAAAATCGAAGTCTCTTTTGAAATCCGGTACAAAGGTATCGGCTTTTCTTTATATATGAAAATTCTTTCCGTTAAAATTCCATTATATATAGATTAATCATTGTAATCTATAGTGCTAAACGTATTTTTCCGAGAAAGGTTTCAAGATAAACGGGAAAAAATAATTTTTTTAGTTGAAGTTATGCCACTAACCGAAGATACATGAAGATAAAATAAAAATGGTCCGCGCTGTCTCAGCGGGGACCCAAAATACCAATAACAAATTTATGAAAAAAAATCGAAGTCTCTCTTTGAATACTGATACAAAAGTATCAGGTTTTTATCGCGACCGAGTAACGTTTCCGTTAAGTTTCGGTTACATGATAATTCATTCAAATTGTATGCCTATATACGCTAATAGAACGTAAAGGTTTCGTAATTAATCGAAATTAAACCTTAATTGCAAGGGTGTGTTGATGTCTTTTTCTTCGAAATTATTTGATACAGAGAGTCCTACAAGTCTAATTCTAAATTCAGAAAGTTCCAGTTCACGGAGTAATTTTTTTGCCAGGGGGAGTATTTCTTTCAGCGTGTGCAGGTCATGTGGCACGGTGACACTGTGTGTCTTTTGGGTAAAGTCGTGGAACTTGATTTTCAATGTCAATGTATGTCCCTTGAAACCAGATGTTTCTATCCTGTGTACAAGTTCTACAGTCACCTGGTAAAGTTCGATAATGATTTCCATGTACTTCGTCAAATCTTTCTCGAAAGTGTACTCGCACCCGACAGATTTGCGTATGCGTTCGGGGGACACGATTCGCGGGTCTATCCCGTGGGCGAAGTCGTGGTATAGAGCCCCGTTTTTCCCGAAGTTGCGGGTCAGGAAAGCCAAGGAACAGCGGCGAAGTTCCGTCCCCGTGTGTATTCCAAGGGAATGCATCTTGCGGGCGGTAACTTTCCCGATGCCCCAGAAAGCTTCAATGGGTAACTTCGATATGAAACTGTCCGCTCGTTCGGGATGTATTGTGTATAGTCCATCCGGCTTGCGGTAATCGGAAGCAATCTTCGCGAGGAATTTGTTGTAGGAAACACCCGCGGAGGCGATTAGCCCTAGTTTTTCTTTTATTTCCCGTTTTATTTCCCGGGCAACGTCCACGGCAAGCGGGATGCCTTTTTTGTTCTCCGTGACGTCGAGGAACGCTTCGTCGAGTGCCAATGGTTCGATGATGTCGGTATATTCCCGAAATATTTCATGAATCTGGCGGGAAACGGATTTGTAATGTTCCATACGGGAGGGTACGAAAATCAATTCCGGGCAAAGTTCTTTAGCTTTCATCGACGACATGGCGGAGTGTATGCCGTGGCGGCGAGCCTCGTAACTGGCGGCTGCCACGACTCCCCTTTTCTCTGCCCTTCCCACGGCAAGCGGTTTGCCCCGGTATTCCGGGTGGTCGCGTTGCTCGATGGAAGCGTAAAAGGCGTCCATGTCGATATGAATAATCTTCCTGTTTTCCATGTTCCCTTAGAGTGAGTAAAGATAAAACATTTTCGGGAAAGTAGGAATTTCTATAGAGGAACTGCCGTGTTCCTAAATGAATTATGGATTACTAGGGTATTAATTCTGGTGCAATAGCATAAAAAATATTGTAGATTCCCTGTAGATTCGCTGTAGCAACGCTGTACATACACAGTGTTGCTACAGCGAACCTACAGGGAATATATAGTATTTTACACGGGAGTAATGCGGAATTGATACAGGTTTAATACTTGATTCATGTATCAATTCCACTTGTTTACGCTGTATGCTCTTGCTCTTTCGTGCATGAGTGAGTACACGGGTGAGGTATTTATAAAACAGTTAATCGTGGAGGGGAGAAATGTTCGATTTTAGTCAAGATACATTCGGGGGAATAAAAAAGAGAGGTGTGTCAAAACACACCTCTAGTCTATAAAGTTCATAAAGTCGAGTCTTCGGCTCCTAAGGTCTATAAAGTCTACAATCCAATAAAGTAACGATATTCAATATGATGAAATGCAGACTACTCGCGCGTTGACCTTACGCCCTTATGGACTTTTAGGCTTTACGGACGAGAGGGCATGTCAAAACACGCCCTCTTGTATTATTTTTGGAATAATTTATTCCAATTTTTATATTCTCTTTCTTTCCAAGGACCGTTGTGATAAACGTAACTTGCGATTGCGGGGATAACGGTTGTGCCTTCGGCATAAACCATTTGCTCGTAGGTAACGTCGACTTTACCCCAAGAGCAGGCTTCTTTCAAGGTTGAAGAAGAGCATGCTCCGTCGCGAACGTCAGCCACGGTGATTTGGATGGCGTATTTGTGCATAGGCACGTCGAAACCTAAGATTTCAGCACAGACTACGGTGTCTTGTGCGAAGTTCTTCGGGGTTCCGCCACCGACCATGAACAGTCCGGTAGTACCAGCCTTGATCTTGATTTGGGTCAGTTCAACGAAGTCCTTTACCGAGTCAATCGACAGGTGTTTGTCGGGGTGTTCCCATTGGTGTTTACCGATACCGAATCCCGCGCTACAGTCTGAGAATGCCGGGCAGAAGATGGGTACACCACATTCATAGCAAGTTTGGATCAAGCTGTCTTTTTTCACGGCGTGTCCCTCGTGTAACCATTTCCCGATTTCCCAGATAAATTCACGTGATGAATAAGGACGGGGTTCCAAGTTGTTGGCGATCTCGTAAGTCGTGTGGTCGCAAGCTTGTAATTCCTCCTCGTCGATGAACGTATCGTAAATACGGTCAATGTAAAGTTCTCTCAATTGCATGTCAGGCACGTCCTGGTGTCCCTTGTAGTGTTTGAAACCCAGAGCCTCGAACAAGTCCATGTCGATGATAGATGCTCCGGTAGAAACTACCACGTCAACCATTTTGTTGCGAACCATATCCACGTATACCTGCATACATCCGGCAGCACTTGTACTTCCGGCAATGGTAAGAATATTAGTACACTCTTTCTCTCCAACCATCATCATCAGGATATCAGTTGCTCTGGCAGTATCGCGAGAGGTGAAGGACATATCGCGCATCGCGTCGATCAATTGGGTTGAGTCATACGATTTGATGTCGATGTGTTTGATAGTGTCTTTTAATAAATCTTTCTTTTCCATTTTATTTATTTAAAAATATAAGGTACAATTATGAGGACCTTATTGACTCAATTTCTTTATTTGTGATTTATGATTTTAGATTTTGGATTCCAACCGCACAAGGCTTACGCTTTTTTGAATCATAAATCGTAAATCATAAATCGTAAATTGTTTCATTGGTTTTGAAACCTCATGCTCAATATCTGGTAGATCAGTTTGCTTGCAAGGAAATCGGATGATCTATTGATTTCGTTGGGGCAAAGTTCTACCACGTCCAAACCGATGATGTTGTGGCGCTCGTTGATCAGTTTCAGGAAATTCAATACTTCCCGGTAATACAATCCGTCTGGTTCCGGGGTTCCCGTGGCCGGAAGAATAGCGGGATCGAAAACGTCCAAGTCGATCGTGATATAAACGTTGTCATGCAATTTCTGGGATACCATGTACATCCAGTTGTTGCCCTCTTTGGCATCATGCAGGTCGTGAGCGTAAAAAATACGGTCGGGCATGATGTTTTCCTTTTCCTCGATAGCGGAACTTCTGATGCCTACTTGTGCAACGGTAGCCACTTCTTTGGCACGGGCCATCACGCAGGCGTGGTTGTGGGTGGAACCCTCGTATTCGCTGCGCATATCGGAGTGTGCATCCAATTGCAGGACGGAAAATTTGTCATAGTGTTTTGCAAAAGCCCGGAATGCCCCGATACTCACGGAGTGCTCCCCTCCCAGTATCACGGGGAATTTTTTATCTGTCAGAATTTTATCAACTTGTTTTTCCACTTCTTGAGACATGGCTTCGGGAGAAGAGGCTTCCGTTACCGGGTCTAATGTCGCGATGCCGCGGGTGTAAACTTCGGAATCCGTTTCGATATCGTAGAGTTCCATGTTTGCCGACGCTTCAAGAATCGCGTCGGGACCTTTGTCCGCTCCCTTCAACCACGTGCTTGTCCCGTCGTAAGGTACTGGTAATACTACAATCTCGGCTGTTTCGTATGCCGTAAACTCGCTGTCGAGTCCTCCATAATTTTTATTCTCCATATCTATTTGGGTTTATAGTGTTTATAAACTCCTTTCTTTATAAAAAGGTCTGCAAAACTAACGTATTTAATTGAAAATTGAAAATTGAAAGTTGAAAATTATTTGTTGCGTTTTTCAGCCTCATTCACAAGATGTTTCATGGTATCCAGTGTTGCCGCCTTGTCGATGTTCAGAACTTCACGGTTTCGCATGATCCATTTGCCGTTGACCATGGAGGAACGGATGTTCTTGCTGTTCGCCGCGTACACGATGGCAGAGTACTCGTCGTACACGGGAATCATGTTGCTGGCGTCGGCGTGAATCACGATGAGGTCTGCCCGTTTACCTGTTTCGAGGCTTCCGGTCAAATGACCTAATCCCAAGGCTCTAGCCCCGTTGATGGTTGCCATGCGAAGGGCGGTGCGGGCGCTGACTGCTTCCGGGTTGTAACGTGTTCCCTTGGGGAGAAGGGCGGCGAAGCGTGTTTCTTCGACCATGTCCAGCGTGTTGTTGCTTGCCGTGCCGTCGGTCCCGATGCTCACGTTTACCCCTGCTTTCAGGTAGGCGTCCGTGTCGGCGATTCCGCTGGCGAGTTTTAGATTGCTTTTCGGGCAATGCGCCACGGAGGTGTGTGTCCGGGCATATAATTCGATTTCTTTCGGGTTGAGCCAAACGGAATGAGCGGCAATCACGTTTCGATCAAGTAAGCCGATCGAGTAGAGATACTCGGCAGGGGAGGCACCTGTTTGTGTCGTGACGTCCTCTACTTCTTTGCGGGTTTCGGCCACGTGAATGTGAAGGGGAATATTGTATTTTTCCGTTATATCTTTTGCTTTTCTCAGGGTTTGTTTCGAACAGGTATATGGCGAGTGGGCGCAAACCGTCGGGTGGATCAGGTCGTTCCCGTACCATTGCTGCACGAGGGATTCACAGCGGGCAATACCCTCGTCGAGCGTGTGAAAACTGGGAGTCGGGAAGTCTATGAGCGATTCGCCGATAACGGCACGGATTCCGGCTTTCTTGGCTTCCGCGGCGATAATATCCTCGAAGAAGTACATGTCGTTGAAACAGGTCGTACCCGATTTGATCATTTCAATAAAGGCCAGCCGGGTAGCCACGGCAACATTCTCCGGTGTCACCATACGGGCCTCTGCCGGGAAGATATGGTCGTTTAGCCACGTGTGAAGGGGAAGGTCGTCGGCGTACCCGCGTAACATGGTCATCGGCACGTGCGTGTGCGTGTTCACGAATCCGGGCATTACGATCATGCCTTCCGCGTCGAAATATTCGGCATCGGGCATCTCGATTTTACCGTCACGAATTTCTTTGATACAATTTTTTTCTATCAGAATAGAACCGTTTTTAATCACCTCCATGTTTTCGTTCATGGTGAGGATGCGGGCGTTGAATATGATGGTATTTTTCATGGTGTTTTATTTTTGTGAAAGAGATTCTTTTTCGATGATATTTGGTAATTGTCCCACGAGGTAAAAAGGCAAATTAATGAGTTTGCCTGTTTTCCCGTTCGGGGTTTGAATCGTGTCAATGGAATAAGGTTGTGACCATACCCGTATAGCCATTGTTTGTGGAGAGCGATCTAAGAATGAATGCAAGGACCGTAAATGTGCATTGTGTCCGGATTTGACTTCAATCGGATAAATCATGGAATCCTGTATCCAGATGAAATCGACTTCCGCAGGGGATTCGCTTTTGCTACGGGTCCAGAAGTTACGCCTTTGGCTTACCTTGTTTGTTAAAGTTAATAATTCTTGCGCTACAACGTGTTCTGCGATATTCCCTCGCCAGGCATCGAGAATGTCTTTGCTCCCGAGTATTTCCTTTTGTACCTGTGCGGCGTAATTAACCAAACCGGTATCTAACCAGATTAATTTAGGCATTCGTTTTTGTTCGGGTATCGCGGGAACTTCTGTTGATGTGGTGGGATAAACCAATTCTGTCAACATGGCTTTTTCGAGTAGGCGAAATGCTTCGCCGATTTCTCTGGCACTGTAAGTCGACCCTGCGAACCGGCCTAACGTGATGGTCTGACCTGCCATACTCCATCCCTCTTTCAGTAAAAAACGTACAACCTCGGGAAGTTGTTTACCTCGGGTGTATTTTTCCACGTCATCCCGGTAGCCTTGCAACAGGGTTTCGTATATGTTGTTAAGTGATAGGATATCTTTTCGTTCCGCGTAAAGTTGTACGACTTCGGGCATTCCGCCAATCAACGTGTAGATATTGAACAGTGTCATTAAGCGATCGTGAAAAGCTGTCGTCGCCTCCGTGTGTTCCAGTACGGTAAGTAATGTTTCGTTTCCCGTGGCCCGTAAAAATTCCCGAAATGAACAAGGGTGTAAGGCAAGGTATTCTACTCGCCCTACCGGAAATGAAGTATGAATGTCGACTATATTTTCGAGTAAAGAACCGGCAGCAATCACGTGTATCTCCGGTAATTCTTCATAAAAGTAGCGTAGGAGAGAAACTGCTTTTGCAGAATTCTGAATTTCATCGATAAATAACAACGTGTGTCCTTCTTTGCGTGTTTTTCCACAATGGGCAAAGATTAAAGGCAATAGATCTTTGAGTGGAAGGGGTAGTTCAAAAATATCTCCAGCTTCTTTTTTTTCTAAGTTCAAATACAGGTAGTTATCAAATTCTTCTCCGAATTGGTGGATCAATGTTGTTTTACCGACTTGGCGAGCTCCTCGTAGTACTAAAGGTTTACGGTGGGAATCGTTCATCCATTGTTTTAAAGCTGTTAAAATGTCTCTTTTGAACATAATTGCTTGTGTGTTGATTATCAGTTGCAAATATACAAAAATGTTTCAAATCGGAGGCAAGTTGACCCTATTTTTGTTTCAAATCGGAGGCAAGTTGACCTCAATTTTGTTTCAAAACGGAGGCAAGTCTAATAATTGAACCTGAAATGCCAGAGCGGTATGATATTGCCGGATGCAAATTCTATATCGTCTTTTGTGAAAAATTGCTCAATAAATGAGCAATTTTAGATGAATTTTGCTCAACTTATGAGCAATTTGCGAGAATTCTTTCGTTTAACAAACATACCTTTTTTACACAAGATGTTAAACTATATTAAATACGACTCTCCTCAGGTAAAAATGAGCGGAGAAAACTGTTTTATAATAAAAGCATGACAAAAATATATGAAGAAATTGGATAATAAAGAGAGAAAAGATTTGGAGATTGCCGAGAAGGCAATTGAGCGGACGGAGTCGATGAAAAAGGAAATTCTCTCGCGTGAGATAGAGTTTACCGAAGAAGAGGAAGGGATGCAGACGGGGACGGATGTCGTGGAACGGATGGTAGAGGAGATACATCAGATAGCACGGATGGACAAGGAGAAGATGGGGGAAAAATTGCAGGTAAGATTGCGGGGATTGGAGCGGAAGAAAAGAGCATCCCGTCTTTGGTTGTACGCGGGGAGTTCCGTGGTGGCGGCGGTCGTGTTGTTTTTCATGGTAACAACGATGTTGCCTGAAGAGGAGCGAGTGATGGAGAAGGCTTCCTTGATCAACATGGCGGAGATAAAGGTACCGACGTTAATCACGACTGAAGAGAATGATGCGATCCTCTCGTTAGATACTTTGGAAGTGAAAGAGGAGGGAAACGTGTATATCGTGGGTGACAAGAAACGAGAGGAATTGTCCGGAGAGAATCCTGACCCAGTGGAAAAGCCCGTCCGAATTGTTCGAATGGTAATTCCTGCCGGGTATACCTATAACGTGCAATTGGCAGACGGTTCCACGGTCATGCTGAATGCGGGGAGTGAATTGCGATTCCCGGAGGAATTTCGTGATTCTGTTCGGCAGGTGGAGTTGAAAGGAGAAGGTTATTTTGACGTGCGGAAATCCGATGCCCCTTTTGTCGTGAAAGCCGGGGGGACACGAGTGAAGGTCTATGGCACGCGATTCAATCTGTTTTATAGTGAAAAACTTGCTTTTTCCGAGGCTGTTCTGGTAGAGGGAAGCATTGGTATGATAGCCGGGGGAACGGAAACGATGATCGTGCCGAACCAACGTGCCGTGTTCACGATGCGGGATAGTGTTACTCGGGTTGAAAAAGTAGATCCCGCGGATTACATCGCTTGGCTAGGGAATAGTTTCAAGTACAATGGAATGAGACTGGATAAAATAGTCTTTGATATATCCCAATGGTACGGGGTGGATATTCGCCTCGCGCCGGGATTGGAAGGACAATCATGTAGTCTTGAGTTTGACAAGTCTTCCACGATCGATTGGGTGATGAAAGCCCTTGGGTTGATCTTGGATAAAAACGTTAAAAAAGAAGGAGGTGCTTACTATATAGATTGATTGAAATCAAATAAAGAAGAGAATCCGCTGAGAGTGGATTCCCTTTTGAGCCACTGCCGTAAGGATTGATTTCGCAGGTCAGATGCCTTCGGTCGTGACGAGTAATAAACGTTAGTCAAAACGTTTACATCTAATATTCTTACAAATATATGGAAAAAAAAGAAGTAATGAACAAAATTAGGGGTAATAAAGTTATCATCGGTGTGTTTATCATGTTTATGCCGATGTTATGGAGTCCTGTGCGATTAGCTGCTTCCGTGTCGTCGAGTAACGTGGGCGTGCAACAAAAGGACGAAAAGAAAGTCACATTGAATATTATAGACAGGAATTTAACTTACATCTTGTCAGAGATAAAGCAACAAACGGGGCTTGCTTATGGATTCAGGGATAGCCGAAATGCAGTTCAAAACGAGCGTTTTACAATTAACGTGCGTAACGTAAGTGTCGATTCGGCTCTAACCGTATTGTTGAAAAATACTCGATACACTTACCAGATCGAGGGGGATTTGATTCTAATCATGGCAAGACAGGAGAAAGCCCAAGTGGCGGATAAAAAGGACATGATCACCGTGAAAGGTCGTATTGTGGATGAAAAGGGAAATCCTGTAGCGGGAGCAACTGTCGTGATTCACGGGACAACCAGAGGAGTGGCCTCTGATGCAGAGGGACAATATTCCATTGATGCGAAACCGGAAGATATTTTACGGGTTTCCTTTATTGGTTTTGAAACAAAGACTGTTGAAATCAAGGGGAAAGAAAAATTGAATGTTCGTTTGGTTCCTACGGAGGAGAACCTCGAAGAAGTTCAAGTTGTTGCTTTCGGTACACAGAAGAAAGAGAGTGTAACAAGTTCCATTACCACTATTCGCCCCATGGATTTGAAATCGTCCAGCAGTGACTTGACGGCAAGTCTTACCGGAAAAATAGCCGGTATTGTCGGTTGGCAAACAGGTGGAGCCCCCGGTGCCTTGACCGAGGAGGAAATGAACACGAAGTTTTACATCCGGGGTATTAGTTCGTCCAATGGGGCTTCCGAGCCTTTGGTGTTAATTGACGGGGTAGAATCCTCTCGTTTGGATTTGTCGCGTATGGCACCGGAAGACATCGAGAGTTTTTCCGTGTTGAAAGATGCCGCCGCCACGGCGATGTACGGAGCTCGTGGGGCGAATGGGGTGATTATTGTGACCTCGAAGAAGGGAGAAGCAGGAAGTGTTTACACTTCTGTGCGCTACGAGGCGGTAGCTTCCATGCCAACGGATAAAATCGACGTGGTGGATCCTCAAACCTATATGCGCATGTACAACGAGGCGTTACTGGCACGTAACCCGGGAGCCACGCCACAGTACTCCTTGACCCGCATCGAGCGCACGGGTAGTAAGGATTATCCCTCTTGGGTGTACCCGGCGAACGATTGGTTCAAAACCTTGTTCAAAGATTGTTCCGTGAACCACCGCGTGGGCGTGAACGTGCGGGGAGGTTCCGAGGCGGTGCAATATTACGCGTCCGTCAACTACGTGAACGACCAAGGGATGTTAAAAACTGACCGGTTGAACCAGTTCGACGTGAACGTCAAGAACTCCACCCTTTCATCACGTATCAACTTGAACGTGAATTTGAGTACCGGTCTTCGTATGTTGGTCAATGCCAGCATGAATTACGATAAATACCATGGACCTTTCTTTGGCTCGGGGCAATCGGACGTGCAATCGGTCTACTATTACGCGTTCAACGCTTCGCCGGTGGATTTTGCTCCAACTTATCCCGGTGATTTCGAACACGGGTGGCCACACTTACGTTTCGGGGGTAAACGGGTAGATAACACCGTATCCCTCAATCCATACGCGAAAATCCAGAGTGCCTATCAAGACCGGAGTCGTTATAGCGCGACGACCAGAATAGAGTGTATTTATAATTTAGGTTCTCTGTTAAAGGGGTTGGAATTGAGGGCAAGTGCTTCTATGTCAAAGACCGGGTACGAGATGAATGCTTTTGAAGTCACGCCGTTTTATTATGCTTTGGATGCGGAAAATGGTGGTTATGATTTCGAGACAGGTGAGCACAAGTTGACATTGTTATCTAATGGACGCCGGACGTTGGAACAGCCTTTTGGAGGTTCCGCATCAACGTCTTCCACGCAGTTGGTGTACGAGGGTAGTTTGCTTCACACCGCGGCATGGGGCGGAGATGATGCTTCCTTGCATCAAACTTCATTGACCGCGGTATTCCAAGCGTTACAGGCAAATTCCGCTCCCGTGGGTAATTTGTTCGGTAGTTTTGAACAACGAAACTTGAGTTTTTCCATGCGCGGTAGCTATGGGTTCATGGATCGTTACTTCATCGAGGCAACTTTTGGATATAATGGTTCCGAGCGTTTTACCAAAAACAACCGGATGGGTTTTTTCCCGGCTCTTAGTGGGGCGTGGATCGCTTCCAAGGAACGCTTTATGCAAGGAGGTGTCAGCCAATGGGTGTCTTTCTTGAAAATCCGAGGCTCTTGGGGTAAAGTGGGTAACGATGGTATTATCAAAGATCCTCGTTTCGTGTATATGCCGGAAATTATATATGGTCCGGAATATGCAAACACTGAACCGGGAAACCCAGAGAGAATAAGTCGTAAAGAAATCAAGAACTATGGGGATCCGGATGTGAAATGGGAAATTTCCGAGCAGGTGAACCTCGGTATTGAAACCCGTTTCTTCAAGGATATCTTGGAGGTTAATCTCGATATTTACCAAGAGGTGCGCCACAACATCATCGAACGACGCCTCTCTATCCCCGCGCACGTGGGCGTGGAGGTGAATCCATTGGACAACTTGGGTAAAGTTCGGGCTCGCGGTATAGATCTTGCCGCTAAAGTGCAACACGCTTTCACGAAAGATTTTTGGGTTATATTGAATGGAACCTTTACTTACAATAAAGCGATTTACAAGGAATTGGATGAAGCAAAGGATAAGCCGTACTGGCAGTTGAAAACAGGTCACGAGATTTCTCAACGGGTGGGATACATTGCCGACGGGCTGTTCTGCGATCAAGCGGAAATTGATAATTCTCCGCAAGCGAAAACCGGAATCTTGCCGGGTGACATCCGTTACCGGGACGTGGATGGGAATGGCGTGATTGACGTGAACGATGCCGTGCATATAGGTTTCCCTGAAACACCGCGTATGGTGTATGGCTTTAGCGGATTCGTCAATTACAAGAACTGGGAGTTTAGTTTCGCGTTCCAAGGTTCCGGCAAACGGAGTTTCTTTATCAACCCGAAATCTTTATCCCCGTTCGAGAATGATCGAGCCATGCTAAAAGAGATATACAAGAGTCACTGGACGGAAAAAAATGCAAGCAATCACCCGTTTTGGCCTCGTCTTTCCGTGGGAAATGTTACCGATTATAACAAGCAGGAGGATTGGGACGCTAACCTCACGGATGCGCGCCGTTCTACCTACTTCATGCGGGAGTGCCGATTCTTGCGTTGTACCGCCTTGGAATTGGCGTACAATTTGCCACAGGCGCTTCGTCAAAAAATGCGTATGCAGAATGTGAAGTTTTTTGTCCGTGCCAACAATCCCTTCTTGATTTCAAACTTCAAGTTGTGGGACGTGGAATTGGGAGGAAACGCGTTCAATTATCCCATTCAAAAGACTTACGCTTTGGGTGTTAATATCAGTTTCTAACTTAAAATCAGAAATAAAATGAAGCGTCTATTTGCTTATTTGTTTATTCCTTTCTTGATGCTCGCCTCTTGTGACAGTTGGCTGGACGTGGTGCCGGAAGAGGATATCGCCACGATTGATTCGGAATTTGAAACCTATGACCAGGCTTACGTTTGGTTGCAAAGTGCTTATACCTACATGCAAAAAATATATGAGCGGTATAACGATGTGGCTTACTCGGGAACAGACGAATTGGTTGCCGACAATTATTTGAGGAATTCGCGTGCGTCCAGTCATCCCGTGGGGTTGGATATTATTGGCGGAAGACAGAACGTGTTTGCTCCTTACGCCGACACGTGGTTGAATGTAGTTACACTTCAGTCAGGACCAGCCCGGAATGATTTTTACACGCAAATCTCGATATGTAACCATTTTATTACCCGTATAGATAACGTGTATAATTTGCCCGCTAAAGATAAGAGCGAGTGGAAAGCGGAGGTGATTGCTTTGAAGGCTTATTATTATTTGGAATTGGTGCGTCGCTACGGGCCGGTGATGATTGTTCCTGATTCGTTTGACCCGAATCAGGATGTGGAATCATTGAAATTGCCTCGTAGCCATGTGGATACTTGCTTCAATTACATCGTACGTTTGTGTGATGAGGTTGTTGATTTACTTCCATCGCGTCTGGCAAAAAAGACAGATCGAAGAGGGTATTTTAACAAGGAAGCGGTGATGGCATTGAAAGCACGGGCATTGTGTTATCAAGCATCCGATCTTTTCAACGGTAATTCCGATTATACCAATTTCGTGAATAAAAATGGAGAACCGTTGTTTAGCAGTACTCCCGACCCCCAAAAATGGGAACGGGCAGCCCAAGCGGCTATTGATGTCATAGACTTTTGTCATGATGCGGGTTCCGCCGCTTTAATTGAAGGTAATATCGCGAATACGCCTTTGCAATCGTGCATGCTTGATATTGAAAAATCTACCCAGACATATGGCTGGAGGAGTGATGAAGCGTTGTATATGATCAGGTTGATGGATGGTAGTGATATGGATTGGTTTAAACTCATATTGCCTAAATTCTCAGACGGTTCGAACCACACGTTGCCGGGAGCTTGTTTCGCGCCAAGCATGAAAATGGTGGAGATGTTCTACACGGAGAACGGTTTACCTATCAATCAGGATTTGAAGTGGGTTGGGGCCGGTAATCCGTATGCTCTTAGCGTGGAAACGGATCCGAAATATGTCGATGTGGTGGCGTTGAATGAGCCGGTATTGAACCTGCATCGTCGTCGCGAACCCCGTTTTTATGCAGACATAGTGGCAGATCGTTGTTATTGGCGTTTGGGAACCGAAACCAATAACGTGTATTTGATAGAAATGTATCAAGGAGAGGATTTTGGACTGGTTGAAAGACGTTTGTCCGCGAGTACCCCACAAAATATCACCGGGTATTACTTGAAGAAAGGAACTGCATCTACTGCGACTCTTAACGCGCATCAGGGTGGTTTGACCAGTTTGGGGGAACGACCTGCTGCTATATTCCGGTTAGCGGAGATGTACCTTATTGCCGCCGAGGCGTTAAACGAGTGCAAGACGGCTCCCGATGCGGAGGTGTACAAATATTTGAACGAGGTGCGTCGTCGTGCCGGGATTCCGGATGTGGAGGAAGCTTGGAAAGGTGCCCGTGATCCGGGCAAGGTGAAATCCAAAACGGGTATGCGCGAAATTATCCGTCAGGAGTGGAACATCGAGTTTGCTTTCGAGGGATTCAGATTTTGGAATTTGCGTCGTTGGAAAGCCGCGAATGTGGAACTGAACGAGAAATCCTTGGGGTGGAACGTGATAGCCAATAATGCCAACGATTTCTATAACAACGGGCGTGGTCCGGTAGAAGTTTATTCCGGTAACACGTTTGTTGCTCCGCGTGATTATTTCTGGCCTATCCGAAGCGAGGAGGTGCAGACTGCCGGTTGTGTGCAAAACCCGGGATGGTAGATGGATTTGCGATTGTAGATTTACGATTTTAGATTGTAAACTCAATTAAAATTTAAAATTTGAAATTATGATACAAAGAATATTATTTTTATTGCCGGTACTTTTCCTTTTCTTTGCTTGTAGCGATGACGATGAAGTCGGGTTCGACGTGCCGGTGGAATTTCGGAAAATCTCCTTTGACCCGATACCCGGGGGTGCGGTAATGCGTTACCGATTGTCCGACAATATGGATATTTTCAGGATACGAGCCCGCTATAAGGATGCTTACGGGCGACACTTGGTGAAAGAGGGTAGTTACTTGACGGATACCTTGTTGTTAAACGGTTTCACGGAAGCGCGTGCTGACGTGCCGGTGCAACTGACTTTCCTCAATAATGCTCTGGAGGAATCAGCCTCGTTGAAAATGACTTTCAACACGGGAACTGCCGCCACGGTGGCTCTGTTCGAGAATTTGAGCGTGAACCCGTTCTGGGGTGGAGGATTCAACATTATTTATTCTTCACCGACTACCGTGGAAGGAACCGTGCATATTTTTTACGTCGGGATAAATCCCGCCACGCAACGGGAGGATAATATCTTACTGGGAAGTTATCCTATCGCTGAAGGTGGTGATACGCTGAATTTTGAAATAAAACAGAACGTGGCGAATTTGAAAGTGATTGTACGCACGGATGATTTCGAGGGCAACACGGTGAAAGTGCAAACTTATGAAGGTATTGAGTATTTGACCATGGAGCCGTTGGCACCGGAATATTTTACATTCTCTTTCCCGGAGTCGTTGAAAATCGAGGATGAGGCTCATCAGATCGGCGTGAAATATCTTTTCGACGGGCAAAAGAAAGGGGCGAATTACAGGAAAAATTATCAGAAAAGGGATTTCTACAAATTTGGTACTTTTGTGGCTGGTCCCTACGCGTTCAATGAGCGTTTTATCATAGATTTCGGGACCCCGAAGGTGCCTGCCATGTTGCGTGGTGATGCTTTCTTGTACCATGGAAACTATTACCCTAATCCCACGAATCCTAATCCGAATATGGATATGTTTGTGGCTAACTTGTGGCATGGAGTTTACACCTCCCGCTTGCCGGCAAAAATCAAAGTGTACGGGACGAACGCGGCAGATCCAACCAAAGTGCCTCTTAACGAGTGTACGATGCTTTACAAGTTGGAAGAGGACCCGAAATGGTCTAATTTCTATGACAATGCCTGGTGCCGTTACTCGGATTTCCAATCCGGTCCGATGGATTATATGAAAGATGCATACAGAAATAGAACAGATCAGGAATTCGAGGAAGCGGAACCTATTTCATTGGATATGAAATGCAACTTTTTCGGAGAGGCTTTCCGTTATGTATTCTTCGTCGTGGAGGACACGTGGACGAGTAACAACTTGGGTTGGATGTATCCGAATGGAAATGAAGAGAATCTGATGGAGTACATCACGTTCGACGAGTTGGAAGTATTTGTAAAGAAGGAATATTAAAAAGACAGTTATGATAAGAAAACTATATAATGCGATTGGATTGTTCTCCGCGTTCTTGATTGCGAGTTGCAGCGAGAGCCTGGAGGATACATACAGCGAGTTTACCAAAGATGGGATTGTCCGCTACGTGGGTAAATGTGACAGCGTGAGCGTGAACCCGGGTTGGGAACGATTGCAGGTGGTGTGGAAACACAACATCGATGCCGGGGTGAAAAAAGTGAAAATCAGTTGGAAATCGGATAAAGGTGCAGGTGAGATGTTCGCGGACCCGTGCGACCCGGATAGCGATGATTTGATGGATACCGTTTACATTGAAAATTTGGTAGATGCCATGTACACGGTGCGGATAAACAACGTGACAGACGATGGCAGGGAGTCACTGGTGGAGGAGAAATACGGTCGGCCGTACTCCTACGAGCACGAGAATTTGCGTTCGTTCTCGCGGGGGGTTACCGCTTTTAGTCGTATGGGAGATAAATTGGCATTGCTACTTGATCAAAGTAACGAGGATGTCAAGGAGATGTTGTTATGTTTCAAGGATAAGGCGGGGAATGAACACGAGTGGGACATGAAAGCACATTCGAATGATACACTTTCTTACAAGTATTGGGGTATGACTGAGGTAAAATTGGGACGCGACTATCTTTTTTTGTTGCCGGACGAGGAAGGGGTGGACATCGATTTCAATCAACCGATTACCGTGAAAAGAAAGGGTAAATTGCCGGAATGTGTGGATGAAATAGATTTCAAGGACGAAACGTTGGATTTGAACGAGAGATTGTGGTCTTCGGCCTTCATGCAACTGATGCGGGGTTTGTATGGTTCGAGTTGGGAAAGTCGGGTAGATGAGTTGGAAACCTTGGAAATAGATTACGATATGCCTTCCATGCAGGATTTGATGTATCTCCCGAATTTGAAGAAAGTCGTTCTTGGTAAGAATCGCTACATGAATACAAAATACGTTGAAACGAATCACAGCACCACGGATGAATACGTGGGGTTGGTGATGTTGCAATTCTTGAAAGATACCCGACCTGATTTCACGGTGGAACGGTATAATACGCACTATTTTTTCGGGAAAGATAGGTTTGCAACCCCTTTGCTCAAAGCGTATAAAGAGTCCGGTAAATTAACTAATTTGGAGTTGGAGGAGAAAGGAAGTAGCAATTTATCGAGCAAACCGATATTCACGCCGTTGGATACCACAGGGTGGGTGATGACTTGTTCCGATACCTTGCATAACGGTTACAAGAACAACGGGGTGGCCAATTTGCTTTTCGACGGTCCGCGGGTAGTGTCCGGGAGTGAGGAAGAGGTGTATTTCGAGCCGGGAGAAACGTTAGGTGCGGGTATCGTTACCGTGACTTTTGACATGAAAACTTCGCGGGTTGTGGAAGGTTTCAAGGTGGGGCAGCCTACTCGTAATGAGAATGGTGATGAGGCTTACTTGTTGTCGAACGTGAAAATAGAATTTTCAAGTGACAGTTATACTTGGACAAATGCCAATTACACGGACGGGAACGTTACTATCGGGAATACTCCCGGGGAGGAAACGTATGTTCTGGTGCCGGAAGAGATGCGTACTCCTGTGCGGTATATCCGTTTGAGTATGTCGAATCTCCCGGTTGGTAAAATTGCTTCTCAAATGAAATACTGTTTGCGTTTGGGTAAGTTTATCCCGTGTACGGTCGAATAATCTAAATTTCGGGTGCTTGCATTTCCTGCCCCGTGCGGGGCAGGAAATGCTTTTTCTTGAGTGTGGAGGTGATTGCTATACAGAAATAATAACTATTAACAATGTTATGATGAAAAATATAAAATATGTAATAATAGCTTGCTTCACGTGTTTGTGGTGTGGCTGTTACCAGGGAATGTTGTTTGAGGATACTTTTCTTGATGATGAAGATATAATGCTGTATGATGAAAAACCTTTTAAATTTGATACTCTTTGTGAAAAAACCAATGGCGCAACTATTTGGGGGAAAAGGAGATATTTGGATAAACGAGAAATAGCATTGATGAGCATGTTGGGACAGGAGTTAATAGTAAAGGAATCTGTTTTATACAATATGTCGTATAATTTGTTTATTAAACTGGAAAAACAGGGGTTATTCAAATTAAGATTTGGTATAGATGCAACTGATTATGATAAAACGGATTATAGATGGGGTAAAGATGGATATTATGACTCACGTGAAAGAATGATTTTTTTCTGTCATGAATCGTTGATAATGAGTGAAAGAGTTTTGCTACATGAATTATTGCATGTTTTTCAATGTGAATTGGCTACTGTGAGACCTACAGTAAATAACGAGCTTTTTATGGAATATGAAGTTTTGATGATTTATGATATTATTCAACAACGGATGCGAGGGGATGTCCGAATACATTTAGAAGGAGGAAACGATAACAAGGTATATGCAGATTTCATTCGAGAGGCAGCTTTGGGAAATTATACTTTTAACAAAGAACTTTTGCGGAAACTGTTTAATGATTTTTTTAAAGAAAAGTATTCAGGAGTAAAACCAAATTATGAGCCCAGTTTTTTGTTTTATTTTTTGGGCGGACGAGTAGTTAATTAGTTTCACTAATCTTAAAGAATATATCATGAAAATAATAGTATTGTGTTTGACGTTAATATCAGTTGTGTTTGATGTATGTGCACAAAAACAGTCATTTAAGAATTTCAAAAGGTACAGTAATTGGATTGTTCCGACAGAAAATTTTGAGCAAACGTTTGATTCGATAAGACAAGAGGTACTCTCGAAAGACATATACGTGGACTATCGTGTTATGCAACCGACAGATAGTCTTATTGATTGGTTGATTCACATGAAGTTAGATGTCCCGGAAAAACGAGATTTCATGTTGTATAAAGAGTCTGTGGAATATGAAAAACGCATGAGAGCTTTGGGTAAAGAGATGAACTCGTATTATTTGTTTGAAGAATGGTGGTCATTGATTCCTGAAACGTTAGTGAAGCGTTTAAAAGAAAATGAAAAGAATTGGAATAAGTTGTACGAGAACTACTTTGAAGCCCACGCGTTTGTGAACAACCAGGGGAAAATACTTTCCGTCTATTTTAAAATACCTTCGGTTATGCTTGATGTGGTGAAAGAGGAAGAGTTGCAGATGATTTACGATCGTGTAATGGAAAAGAGATTGGATATTGAAAATTTCGTTTTTCGTCGTCCAACGAATAAGCAAGTGAAAGAGACTTTGGCAGAAATTGTGGGAAAAGGTAGAAGCGGAGAAGAAAACTGGGATCTTTTCGTTAACATGAGACGCCAAGGTGTTCCGTGTGTTTATGGTAATGTGAATTTTTTTTATATGCAAAAACAGGATACGACCCGAATACCGGAAGAGGGAACCGTTTTCTTGTAGAAAAAGATAGAATTGGCAGAGAATAATGCAATAAAGATGATGAAAAAAATAGGATTGTCTATACTGTTGACCGTTTGTGCGTACGTGGCAAGCGTGGCGCAAGAGGGCTTTAAAATTACTGGACACTTGGGAGGTACTCTCGGGGGCGACCTCGTGTTAGCGACAACCGGAGCGGAAGGTTTGGTTAAACTGGACGAGGCCGTGATGGTAAATGGAGAGTTCGAGTTTGCCGGGTGTGTCGATGGAGTGATTCACGCCTATATATTGACGGCGGAGCAACAACCGGTAGCCACGCTGATGCTCGAGAATTTGGAATACACGGTAGTGGCGGGAGAAAAGGGTATTGAAGTGCAGGGAGGTGGAGAGTCTCAAAAGATATTGAATCAATATAATGAGATACAGCAAATTATTGCCCGAGAGAAAATGCGCGTGGAACAAGAAACCCGTGCCGCTTACGGTCAGCAGAACCAAATGAAGTTGCAAGCATTGCAACAGCAGTTCCAAGAAGTGATGGAAGAAATGAAAGTGAAACAAGCGGAGTTATTCCGGGTTTACAAGGATTCGCCCGTGACCGCCTTTATGCTTGTTTCCAGCATGGGAGAAATGGATTATTCCTCGTTGAAAAACGTTTATGATAAGTTGGGCGAACCGGCGAAAAATAGTCTTTATGGTCAGGCGATCGTCCAACAATTGGCCCTGTTCAAGCAAGTGGAACTGGGTTCCGTGGCACCGGATTTCACGGGTACCACGTCGGGAGGGGAAAGTGTATCCTTGCATGGTATCAAGGCAAAGTTGAAATTAGTGGACTTTTGGGCATCATGGTGCGCCCCCTGTCGTCAAGAAATGCCTAACGTGGTGAAAATCTACAAAAAATACCGTGAAGCAGGTTTGGAGATCATCGGTGTATCGCTAGACACGAAAGTTCCGGACTGGCTGAAAGCCATGCAGGACGAGAAAATGACTTGGCCTAATATCATGGACGAGCAAAAGGGAATTTCCGCCCGTTACCTTGTGCGGGGTATTCCTCACACCGTGTTACTGGACGAAAATAATCGTATTGTCGCCAAGAATCTCCGGGGAAAGACGCTGGAAAAAAAGATCGCGGAATTGTTGGGGAAATAGGGATAATGGTAGAAGTGTGATTGATATAACAACTTTAGAATTATGAGGAAAATTTTATTACTATTCGTTTTAGTGATAGGTATCACTATCGCTTGTAAAGCCCAAGAGGGCTATCAAATCAGCGGTAAAGTGAACGGGATCGCGGATGGAAAAATGTTACTGGTAAGCGAGGAAAGCGGTAAACCCGAAACATTGGCAGCAACGATGATTAACAACGGGGTATTCACTTTCACGGGTAAGGTAAATCAACCCGTGGCGGCTTACCTTATGCTGGAGAATGGGGACGGGATGCTTCCTTTGATTCTCGAGAACGCTAACTTCATGGTGAACGTGAGTGGTGCCGGGGCATTAATTCAAGGTGGTAAACAACAGGAATTATTGACCCGCTTCACCCGGATTAGCCAGTCTTTCATGGCAGAACAAGCGAAAGTGGCGGCAGAAGCTCAACAGCCCGGGGCGAATGTCCAAGCCTTGCAAGACCGTGTGAACAAGGCCTACGAGGCATCAATGAAGGCTACATTGGAATTGATCAAGGCGAATCCCGACGAGTACGCCACGGCGCACGTGATCGCCCTCGGCATCAGCGGTGAAACGGAAGAGGGCTTGCGCTCGAAGTACAATCTTCTCGGTGAGACAGCCCGTGCTACCGTTCCCGGCAAGCGAATCGCTGCCGCCATCGAGCAGTACGAGAAACTAGCCATTGGCGAGATGGCTCCTAACTTCACCACGGAGAAGCCCGACGGGAACACTTTCTCGTTGCATGACCTTCCCGCCAAGTTGAAGCTAGTGTACTTCTGGGTTTCAACGAACCCTCTCTGTCGTCAGGACAACACCGACCTCGTGAAACTTTACCTGCAATACCGCCCGCTGGGTCTGGAAATTGTCAGCATCTCGCTCGACGAGAATCGTGGTGAGTGGCGCAACGCCGTCGGGATGGACGGGATGGTGTGGACGAACGGCTCGGACTTGCAAGGCTTCGCCTCCCCGATCGCCCGTCTTTACATGGTACACGAACTCCCGGCAACATTCCTCGTTGACGCGGAGAACCGTATCGTGGCGAAAGGCCTCCGCGGGGATGCCCTTCGTGACACGGTGGCAAAATTGTTGAAAAAGAGCAAGAGGAAGTAATCGTGTTTTCATAATTGGTGCGTGCTAGGGGGGAGTCGAGAAAATGGACTTCCCCCTTATTTTTGGTTTTGGGTTAACGAGGAAGATTGACCTAGTATCAAGTAGATGGAATAAAAGATAGTCGGGTGTACCCGCCGGTGCTTCTTTCCGAGGGCATAAAATCTATAAATCTATGGAAAAGAATGCACGAGGTGGATCGGCACCTGTAAGACCGGCCCGTAGAATCAATCGCGGGCTTTTTATATTGAATGGCGAGTGTCGCCAGAGATACCTTTATGTCGACATCCTTTTGGTGGAGGCATCGAGGAGTTATTGTCATGTTTATTTGAAAGACGGTACCCGGCTCACGGTAACAAGTCCCTTGTTAGCGTTGGAACGTAAATTACCGTGGCAATTTTTCGCCCGGGTACACCAGAGCTATCTTGTAAACTTGCTTCACGTTGACGCTTTTTTCGGCACTTCGGTGGTCCGTGTCGGTGGAAAACTGATACCCGTCAGTAAACCCTATCGGAAAGAGTTGACTGAAGTGTTTAATATTTTGGAGGACACGTCCAAACGATTGGATAAAAAAGAGGATAAAGAGTAATTTTTAATTATTAGTATAAACCCGCCCGGGGAATGAGTCCACTGGCGGGGAACCCCGGTCGTGGATTACAACCAAAGATTAAAATATTTGTACTATCTTTGTGATAACAACCTTAAAAGTAGTTTGGCTATGAAGTACCCGATAGGAATGCAGAGCTTTGACCAGATCATAGAGGACGGTTATGTCTACGTGGATAAAACTGCCTTGATTTACTCGTTAGTGAAAGAAGGAAAAATTTATTTCTTAAGTCGTCCCCGTCGTTTCGGTAAGAGCCTTTTGGTATCCACGTTGAAGAATTACTTTTTGGGGCGGAAAGAACTTTTCAAGGGATTGGCGATCGACAGGTTGGAGAAAGATTGGTTGGAGTACCCGGTATTTCATATCGATTTCAACGGTCGTGATTTTACCCGAGAGGGAACGTTAGAGCACGTGCTTGACGATTACGTTTCAAGATGGGAGGAAGATTGGCAAGTAGAGAAGGGGAAAAGCCCGGTAGTTGGTGATCGTTTTATTCGATTGCTGGAGCAAGTACATGAGCGCACAGGGTGTCGTGTCGTGGTATTGATAGATGAGTATGATAAGCCCATTTTGGACGTGCTAGACACGGGCTTGGAGACGGTGGTGGGGGCAAACCGGATGTTGCTAGAAGAGCGTAACCGTAACGTGCTGAAAGGTTTTTACTCGGTGTTCAAGGCGGCTGACGAGCACTTGCAATTCGTTTTCTTGACGGGGGTGACGAAATTTTCCCAAGTAAGCGTGTTCAGTGGCTTTAATCAGCCGAAAGATATTAGTATGGATAGTCGCTACGAGTCGCTTTGCGGGATCACGAGGGAGGAGATCGAGCGTTATTTCACGGGCTCTATCGCGGAGATGGCGGAAGAATTGCAGTTGACTCACGGGGAGGTGGAACAGCGATTGAAAAATCAGTATGACGGCTATCATTTTGGTACTCGATTAGTGGATATCTATAACCCATTTAGTCTGTTGAATGCTTTGGATTCGAAAGCGATTCGGGATTATTGGTTCCGGAGTGGAACACCGACTTATCTCATCCGTCTGTTGGAGCACGCCCGTGAGAATCTTGACGAGTTGACGGGTCGATATTATGATCCCCGGGAATTCGAGGATTACAAGGCAGACGTGGAGAAGCCGTTGCCGATGATCTACCAAAGTGGTTACCTGACAGTGAAGAAGTATGACAGTGAAGATGGAACCTATTTGCTTGATTTCCCAAACAACGAGGTGAAGGAGGGGTTCGTGAGTCTAGTGCTGGCGGATTACTTGAAACCGGGAATCGCTGCCGACTCGTGGATACGGACAGGTGTTCGTGCTTTGAAAAGAGGCGATACGGAACAATTCCGTCGTTTGCTAACCTCTTTTTTGAGTAGTATTCCTTACACGATGCGCCGCAAGGAGAACGAACGGGAACGGGAGCGTTATTTCCATTATACTTTCTATTTATTGTTGCGTTTGATTAGTGTTTACACGGTTTACACGGAAAAGCAACAGAGTGAAGGACGTGTGGATTGTGTTATCGAGACAAACGATTATATTTACATCTTTGAATTTAAACTGGATGGCACTGCGGATGCGGCCTTGCAGCAGATCGAGGAAAAGGGGTATGCCCTGCCTTACTTGGAGGATCACCGTCGACTTTATTGTGTAGGAGTTAGCTTCTCTTCCGAAACGGGGACCGTGGATGATTGGAAGGTGATAGAGTAAATATTCATTATAGGGAATCCCGTTGTAAATGGGGAAAAATCCCGTGGAGAAAAGGGAATATTGACGCTTTAAAGCCGGTACAAAGTCGGTGCAAAGCCGCTCACGGGCGTCTTTGTACCGGGAGTGAAGCGGGCGTGAAAGGGGATTGCGGTGTTAGTTGGAGGGTATTTCATGAGAATGTGTTATTTTATTCGTGTGGTGGTGGGCACGAGGTAATCAAAAGGGAAGAAGTTTCGTGACAAGGGGAAGAACGTTTCGTTCAAAGGGAAAATAGAGTTGTTGACGCTTGTATGGCGAGTTATTTTTGTATCGTTAAATGAAAAATAAACGAATATGGCAATAACGAACAGTACAATTCAAGGGAAAGTGGGAAACGCTATTTTTTATCGGGTTGGGCGGACGAGCCGGGTGAGAAGTATGCCCGCGGGGTATCTTGACGCGAACACTTCGCATCAGCAGGAAAATCGTTCCCGTTTGAGAGTGGCGACCCGTTTTTATCAATGTTTGGTGGAAACTGTCCTCCGGGATGCGTGGAAAGTGGCGGTGGGAGAATCGGGAGCGAACGGTTTCAATTTTTTTATGAAGGTGAACATGATGGTTTTCCGTCCGGATGGCAAGATTGGCGATTTCTCCCGCTTGCAATTGGCCGTGGGTATGATGCAAAAGGTGGATCATTTGTCGGCGATGGTCGGGGATGATGATACCGTGACGTTGACATGGGAGAATGGTCCTAGCTTGCCCTCGGCACGGGTGGATGATAGTCTGGTGGTGGTCGTGCTGTACGGGAATCGTTCTTTCACGCCCGTGTTTGTTGAAATCGACGGGGCAACGAGAGGTGACGGGAAAGCAACATTCCGGCTGGAAAGGAAACGGGGTACGGCGGCACATTTGTACAGCTTTTTCCGGGAGAAAGAGGGGAAGGCGTATTCGGGGAGCCAATACATTCGAATTTAAGATTTATGATTTATTGATTCAGTGATTTACATTTTCAATTTTCAACTTTCAATTTTCAATTAACATGGCAAGAGTAGTTAACAAAAATGAAAAAGGGGGAGAAATGTCCCTATTGTTGCTGCGGCAACTGAAAGAGTACCGGCAAGAGGTTCGGTTGGCGATAGAAACGGCGGCGAACGTGTCGCACAGGTTGATGACCGCGGCGGAAGTTTGCAAGGCGATGGGTATCTCTGCTAATACTTTGCGCCGTTACGAGAAATTGTTTGCTATCCCCGTGCGGAGAATGGGAAACAAGAAGTTTTACTTCGAGGCAGAGGTAAAGAATAGTATTCTCGCGGGATTCAGGTGGTGGAAGGAGTAAAGGGTGTGGTCAGTGCGGTTGGCGAGGTGGTCGACCGCCTGACACTCCCGGCAAGGGAGAAGAAACAACTGGAAACGGATTTGATGCGTGTTTTCGTGGAGTGGGAACAACGGGTGATGGAAGCCCGGTCGGCAGTTCTGCTAGAGGAAGCTCGGGGTACGTGGTTGCAACGATCGTGGCGCCCGATGGTGATGTTAACGTTCGCGGTGATCGTGCTGGTGGGAACATTCGTGAGTTTGCCGATACTTGATGATACCTCCCGATTCTGGGATTTGTTGGAGATCGGGTTAGGCGGCTACGTGATGGGGAGAAGCGGGGAGAAAATCGTGCAAGCCTTCACGGGAAAAAAACGCTTCTAATTTTTGATTTTAGATTTACGATTTATGAGTTCATTTTCAATTTTCAATTCTCAATTTTCAATTGTCAACCACCGTTTGGTGGGAGACGGGGTGAGTCATCTGGTGTGCGCCAAAAACACGCGTAAACTTGTAGGGCCGGATATGATTGTATTGCATTACACGGCTGCGGCAGGTAGCGAGGCTGCAGCAATCTATCTGACAAGGCCTGACGTGAACGCTTCGGCACATCTGGTGATCGGGCGGGAGGGTAAGATTATTCAACTGGTGCCGTTTGACACGGAAGCGTGGCATGCCGGACGGAGTTGGTACGCGGGGCGTTCGGGACTGAATCGTTATTCCATAGGGATCGAGCTGGATAATCTCGGCTTATTGCGGTTACGTGAAGGGTTGTTTATTGCCGAGTGTGGACGGAGCGTTCCGCCGGAGGAGGTTTACACCCATGACTCGAACGGGAAATTAACTTACTGGCATCGTTACACGAGGGTACAGGTACAAGCATTGATGAAGGTATGCGAAGTGCTGGAAGAATATTACCCGATCAAAGACGTGGTGGGACATTCGGCTATCACGACAAGGAAAATCGACCCGGGACCGGCACTGGAATCTGCGCTGAGGGAATGATTTATGATTTTAGATTTTAAATTTTAGATTGAACTCCCTCCCGGCTTCGCCGTACTCCCTCTATAAACAGAGGGAGAGCTGAATTACCTTATATTATTTGGTTCGTGAAGTTGAGGGAGCAGTTCATTTTCAATTTTCAACTTTCAATTTTCAATTATTTTATGGCAGAATTTAATTCTTATTTGTTAGGTAAAGCGAGAAAATCAGTTGGTAACATCACGTTGTGTTACACGAGGAAGAAGAACATCGCGAAGGCGAAGATATTCTCCCGGAAGGATAACCCGACGCCGGAGGCTTTGGCACAGCGGGCGAGGATGAAAACGTTAGTACAGTTATCCCAGAGTTTATTGCCGATCGTGCAGAAAGGCTTCGTGGGGATCGGGAAGGGGACGACGTCGAACGCGTTCGTGGCGTCGAATCAGAAAGCCGTAACGGTGGACGAGAAGAACGTGGCGACAGTAGATTTTGAGAAATTGCTGGTTGCTACCGGGTTGGTGAACCCGCCGAAGGTAACGGTAACGTACGACGAGGAGAGTAAGAAGTACCAGTTTACGCAGGAAGTACAGGAAGAGGAGGACGGGTACGCTTCCACGGAGGACAAGGTGTATGGTGTATTGTACGAGACGACACGGGGACGGGCGAGACTGGTGGCGTTGAGAGAGCGTGGCGAGAGTGGCAGCACGAGTTGTGCGCTCCCGGAAGAGTGGGACAACACGAACGTGAAGGTGTATTGTTTTGCCACGTTGAAAAACGGGAAAAGGGCGTCGGACAGCTTACTGATTTCTTGATTTCTGATTTTAGATTGGGTGATTCCAGCCGCACGGGGCTTCGCTTTTGGGCGGCTGGAGCCCTTTTGTTTTTAACTTTCAATTTTCAATTGTATGGATTATTTTGTGATAGGAATGTTTATAACGTTGAGTTTTAACTCGGTGTTGTCGCAGGTGGCAGATCACTTGTTTGCCGGCATGGTTAGTATCGTGGGAGGAATCGTGAGTTCGATAGCAGTGGCTTGGGTGAAGCGACGATGGAAGAAACGAGAATAGTATAATTTTGGAATAACTTGTATAGATACTATGAGATTTGTAATTTTTTTCTAACTTTGAGGAGGAAAATATCAAAGTGTCGTGTATGGATCCTTGCAGGAATGATGATGAGCTTACGGTTTTGTTAACACGTTTTAATCAACGTGATACTTCGGCTTTTACTTCCGTGTATATGAAATATTTCACGGAACTTCATACTTACGCGAGGCGTCTTTACGCGACTACTTCTATGGAACCGGATGATGTGGTGCAGGATGTGTTCTGTAATCTCTGGGAGCGGACGGATATTACTTTTGACAGTTTTTTGAAAATAAAGGCTTTCCTGTTTGTCGCGATCAAAAATGGTTACAGGAATTACGTGAATCATTTGGAAGTGGAGCGGAAATATAAAAGTGTGGCAGAATTGAATGGCGGTTTTGAGAATGATATCGTGGAAAGTGAACTGGGGGCTTCATTGTTGGAATATGTCGAGCGGATTCCTGATCCCGGGGGGAAAGTGATGAAACTTTATCTGTCGGGTTTCGAGGCGGAAGAGATAGCCGAGAAGTTACGGATGAGTATTCGTACCGTGTATAACACGAAACACCGGGCTATCGGGATGCTAAAGGGTTGGTTTAGAAAATAAAAATGGTGTGTTCTTCAAAACACACCATTTTTATTTTCTAATCCAGTTTCAGTACGGCAAGGAATGCTTTCTGCGGCACTTCGACGTTACCGATTTGTTTCATTCGCTTCTTTCCTTTTTTCTGTTTTTCCAATAGTTTACGTTTACGGGAGATATCACCGCCGTAGCATTTTGCCGTCACGTCCTTGCGGACGGCCTTGATTGTTTCGCGAGATATAATCTTCGCTCCAATAGCAGCCTGTATGGCGATATCGAATTGCTGGCGGGGAATCAGTTCTTTCAATTTCTCGCAAATGCGCTTCCCGAAGGAGTAAGCATTGTCGAAATGGATAAGGGCGGACAGGGCGTCCACGGATTCACCGTTGAGCAGGATATCCAGTTTCACCAGATTTGCCCGACGATAGCCGATCTGGAAATAGTCGAAAGAGGCATATCCTTTCGTGATACTTTTCAGTTTGTCGTAGAAGTCGAAGACGATTTCAGCCAGTGGCATCTCGTAATTCAACTCGATACGGTTTCCGGTCAGGTAATGTTGCTTTATTAATATCCCGCGTTTACCGAGACAAAGCGTCATGATTTGTCCGATATAATCCGTGGGGGTGATGATTTGTGCCTTGATATAAGGTTCCTCGATATAATCCAGTACGGTAGGTGACGGCATATCCGAGGGGTTGTGCATCTCGAAGGATTCGCCTTTTGTAGTGTGGGCGATATACATTACGTTGGGAACCGTGGTGATAACGTTCATGTCGAACTCGCGGTCGAGGCGTTCCTGCACGATTTCCATGTGCAACATGCCCAAGAATCCGCAACGGAACCCGAAGCCCAAGGCGGCAGAAGATTCCGGCTCAAAGGTTAACGAGGCATCGTTTAATTGCAATTTCTCGATAGAAGTACGCAAGTCTTCATAATCTTCCGAATCAATGGGATAAATTCCGGCAAAAACCATAGGTTTCACCTCTTCGAATCCCTCGATCGCGGTTTCACACGGGCGACTGACATGGGTGATGGTATCACCGACTTTTACTTCAGACGAAGTTTTAATTCCCGAGATAATATATCCCACGTCCCCGGTGCATAATTCGTTACGGGGTTCCTGTTCCAGACGCAATACTCCAATCTCGTCAGCATCGTACTCTTTGGCTGTACTGACAAATTTCACTTTATCACCTTTCTTCAAGCTGCCGTTCATGATCCGGCAATAGGTAATAATCCCCCGGAATGAATTGAATTCCGAGTCGAAAACCAGAGCTTGAAGGGGAGCGTCCGGATCTCCCGTGGGAGCCGGAATCCGTTCGACCACGGCTTCCAGAATTTTGTCCACACCCAATCCCGTTTTTCCGCTAGCCTCAAGGATATCTTCCCGGTCGCAACCGAGCAATTCCTCGATCTGGTCCTTTACCTCTTCGGGCATGGCGTTCGGCATATCCATTTTATTGAGTACCGGGATAATCTCCAGGTTATTGTCGATGGCGAGATAGAGGTTCGATATCGTCTGTGCTTGAATCCCCTGAGTGGCATCCACAATCAGCAAAGCTCCTTCGCAAGCGGCTATCGAGCGTGAAACCTCGTACGAGAAGTCCACGTGTCCCGGGGTATCAATCAAGTTAAGGACGTATTTTTCGCCTTTATAATTGTAGTCCATCTGTATAGCATGGCTCTTGATGGTAATTCCCCGTTCTCGCTCCAAGTCCATATCGTCAAGCACTTGTGCTTGCAAATCTTTCCCCACGACAGTCCCTGTCGTTTCCAACAAACGGTCGGCAAGAGTACTCTTGCCATGATCAATATGCGCTATGATACAGAAATTTCTAATGTTCTTCATTCGGGTGTAAAACTCTAAATTAGGGTGCAAAGATAGTGATTTTCTTGTTATAAAAAAAGAGAGTATCTCGATGACAGAGATACTCTCTTTGTGATATGGTATCGTGTGGATTTATTATAAAATCGGTTTTCCATTATAGGTAACCGACTTCAGTAATGCTTTCGCGTTTTTCACGGCTTTGGCAGGAAGCGGGGAGTAGTTTACTTTCGTGGTCATGGATTGTGCTTCCGAATCCAACATCCAATCTAAAAGTTTTAGCGTTTCTTCTGCTTGTGCCAGACTCCTGTTGGCATAGGCTTGTTCCTTGTACAGGAGAATCCATGTAAAGCAGCTGATCGGGTAAGCATCCGGTGCGGTGGAATTGGTAATCATCGTGCGGGTGTCGGCGGGCATGTCTCCTTTGGCGGCGGCGGAGATACTTTCCGTGTTCGGGTTGATGAACTTTCCGGCTGCATTTTTCATTTGCGCGAATTGGATTTTCATGGCAAAGGCGTACTCGGAACCCACGTAACCGATAGAACCCACGGTCTGGCTGATTACCCCGGCAACACCCGGATTGCCTTTAGCTGCCATTCCTGCCGGCCATTTCAATGATTTTCCGGTACCGATTTTTTCTGCCCATTCCGGGCTGATTTTGGTCATATAGTCACTGAACACGAAAGTGGTTCCACTACCGTCTGAGCGATACACGGGACTCATGTCTTTGTCGGGTAAATTTACTCCGGGGTTGATAGCGGCAATGCGGCTGTCGTTCCATTTGGTGATTTTACCCATGTAAATGTCTGCCACTATCTCTCCGGTTAATTTCAGATTATCTACTCCCGGAAGATTGTAGGCTAACACCACGGCTCCCATACAAGTCGGGATGTGGATCACCGCGGCGGGCATTTCGCTCATTTCTTTGTCTGAAAGGTAAGCATCCGAACCTCCGAAATCCACGATTTTATCTTTCAGGCTGCGGATACCTCCACCGCTGCCGATTCCCCCGTAAGTGACGGAATTCCCGGTTTTGTCCTGATAGGTCTTGAATGCTAGGTTGTAGAACGGAAGAGGGAAGGTAGCCCCGGCTCCCGAGATAGATACTTTTTTGTTGGGAGTGGTTTCCCCATTCGTCGCGTTGCTGTTGAAAATAACAGCTAACATTAAAATTGTTGTTAGAAATAAGTTTTTCATTTTCTATTCATTTAAGTAATCTGTTTTCTATCTTTTTACGACCGCAATTTCCGCTGATATTGTGAATCTTTTGTTACAGCACAGATACTTAATTGTTAAGAATAGATCGGTTTATAAAGTTCATAAGGTTTATAAAGTATATAGACACTGCGGGCGCTTTATCTACGGCAGCATAAGCTACCGATAAATATTGTCCGAAGGACTCCCGTAATTTTATGAACTTTACAAACCTTATGAACTTTATAAACTCTATTTCGTGGTTTCTTGTGGTAAAATCAAGTTAAGTACGACTCCGAGTAAAGCGGCAAGTCCGATTCCCGACATGGAAAAGTTGCCCCATTGGAAGGCGGCACCGCCGATACCGAAAGTCAGGATGAGGGAAACGACAATCATATTTCTGGTTTTCGAGAGATCCACTTTGTTTTGGATCAGGTTGCTCATGCCCAGTGAAGCGATAGTGCCGAAAAGGAGTAACATGATACCACCCAGCACGGGGGCGGGGATGGATTTCAAGAAAGCGCTTATTTTACCGAAAATAGAGAAAATAATACCTGTAACAGCGGCAATCCGGATGACTGCCGGGCTGGTTACTTTCGTCAAGGAAACGGCGCCTGTTACTTCCGAGTAAGTTGTTACCGGGGGACCGCCGATGAGTCCGGCAAATACACAGGCAATACCGTCACCCAGCAAGGTGCGGTGTAACCCGGGATTCTTGATAAAATCTTTGCCCGTGACGCTATTCACGGCGTAGACATCCCCGATATGCTCGATGACGGGAGCGATGGCCACGGGTATCATAAACAGAATGGCTTCCCACGAGAAATCCGGGGTTATAAATTGAGGCAAGGAAAACCACGGGGCTTCCTTTACGGGAGTCGTGTCTATGCCATAAAAGAAAAATGCCACGAGATAGCCCACGATAATCCCGCAAAAAATAGGGATTAGTTTTAAAAGTCCTCTTCCTTTCAAAGAAACAACGACAGCGGTGACGAGAGCGGTTAGGGCAAGAATCCAATTCTCGCTAGCCATTTTCACGCCGGCTCCGGCGAGAGATAACCCGATCAGAATAATGACCGGACCGATAACAATCGGGGGAAACAGTCTTTTTATAAAGTCCGTGCCTCGCCATTTGACGAGCAGACTCATGACTCCATATACCGCACCCACGGCAACCATGCCGGAGAGAGCTCCTGCCATGCCGTACAATTCCGCGGCTTTTATGATGGGAGCGATAAAAGCGAAACTACTGCCGAGGAAGATAGGTACGATACCTTTGGTCACAAGGTGGAAAAGCAATGTCCCGATTCCTGCCGTGAGAAGCGCGGTGGACGGGTCAAGCCCGACAAGTAGAGGAACGAGTACGGTAGAACCGAAAGCGACGAAAAGAAATTGTACGCCGACAACTCCTTTTTGGAAGGTAGAGAGACGATTTGTTTCCATTATGTAGTGTTTAAAACTCAACAAAGGTAAATATTCGACGTCGGTTTTCAAAAAAAGCCTTACTTTTGTGCTTAAATGTTTGTATAAAAAACAAGAACGTATGATAAAATCAATGACCGGTTTCGGTAAAGCAACAGCAGACTACGGAACGAAGAAAGTAATTGTCGAAGTAAAAAGCTTGAATTCAAAGCAATTGGATATTAATCTTAGAACCCCGAGTCTTTACAAGGAGAAAGATATCGAGATCCGGAATATGATTAAAAATGTGTTGGAACGCGGTAAGGTGGATATGTATATCTATTTTGATAACGCGGAGGAAGAAAAAGGAGTCGCGGTGAATCAGGCGGTGGTGAAACAATATTACAACCAGATGAACGAGGTGGCTTCGTCTTTGGGTATTGAGATAGATAAAGGGGAATTACTACAAACCGTGATGCGTTTCCCGGATACCATGCAGGTGAAGATGGATGAATTGGATGAGGAAGCTTGGAATGCTTTGAGAAGTGCTATCGAGAAAGCCTTGTCCGACGTGGATCAATTCCGCGTACAGGAGGGAAAGGTATTGATTGCCGATATATTGAAACGTGTAGATTTAATCAAGAGTCTATCTGCCGAAGTCCCCCGCTTCGAGAAACAACGCGTGGTGACGATTAAACAGCGTTTGCAGGACAAAATGAAAGAGTGGGGCGAAATCAAAAATATCGACGAGAACCGTTTAGAGCAGGAAATCATCTATTATCTTGAGAAACTTGATATCACGGAAGAGAAAGTTCGTCTTGCCAACCATTGTAAATACTTTATCGAAACTGTCGAGAAAGAAGTTGCTCCCGGTCGTAAACTCGGATTTATAGCCCAAGAAATCGGTCGTGAAATCAACACCATGGGTTCCAAGGCTAACGATCACGACATTCAAAAGCTCGTCGTCCGCATGAAAGATGAACTTGAAAAGATAAAAGAACAGAGCCTTAATGTGTTATAAGTCCGTAAGGTCTGTAAGGTCCATAAAGTCCATAAGGTCATGAAAATAGAGAGATTTGAAGAAATTCTTGCTTGGCAGAAAGCTAAGGAGTTAACAAAAAATATTTATAAATTGTTGGCTCCAATAAAGGACTATGGTTTTAAAGATCAGATACAACGGGCTGCTGTTTCTGTCATGAATAATGTTGCAGAAGGTTTTGAACGTCGATCAGATAAAGAATTTAAGCACTTCCTTTTTGTTGCTAAAGGATCTTGTGGAGAGGTTCGTTCAATGTTAATATTAGCCAAAGAATTGGATTATATAGAAAAGAATACTTGTGCCGATTTGATTTTGGAAACAGAAAGAATCTCCAAAATGTTATCGAATTTTATAAAAATGTTAGATTAACAAAGAAGGACCTTATAGACCTTATGGACTTTATGGACCTTATAGACTTATAATTAATAATGAAAAAAGTGATTATTTTCTCAGCTCCCAGTGGTTCCGGGAAAAGTACTATTGTGAATTATCTGCTCTCCCGGGGTTTGGGATTGGAATTTTCGATTTCAGCGACGTGCAGATCGCCGAGAGGGGAAGAGCGGCATGGGAAGGAATATTATTTCTTTTCGACGGATGAATTTAGACAGAAGATCGATAAGGATGATTTTTTGGAGTGGGAACAGGTTTATCCGGGTTGTTATTACGGGACACTGAAGAGCGAGTTGGAAAGGATTTGGGCGAAGGGGCATACGGTCGTATTCGACGTGGATGTTGTCGGGGGCGTGAATATCAAGAAGATATTCGGGGAACGGGCTCTTTCTATTTTTGTGCAAGCGCCATCCGTGGAGGTTTTACGTCAGCGATTAGAGTCCCGGGGTACCGATTCCGCGGAGAAGATCGAGGAGCGGGTGGCGAAAGCGGAATATGAAATGACCTTTGCCGATAAATTTGATATCGTCGTAGTGAACGATAAGCTGGAAAGTGCTCTGGAGCAGGCGGAAAAAGCGGTAAGAGATTTTTTGAAATAGTTATGGCGGTGCAGGATGAAAAGGGATACAGGCAGCCCGTGACGGCTCTTTTTTTCGGTTCGTTCAACCCGATCCATAACGGTCACGTGGGAATTGCCCGCTATTTATTGGATAATAAATTGTGCGACGAGGTATGGTTTGTTATCAGTCCCTGTAATCCTTTTAAAATCAATCGGTTCCTTTTGTTGGAGGCAGACCGTCTGCGAATTGTTGAGGCAGCTATTGCCGACGATCCCCGGATGCGAGCCTGTGACATTGAGTTCACCATGCCTAAACCCTCTTACACGGTGGATACACTGCATTTATTGTTCGAGAAATACCCGGGGCGGGAATTCGTTTTGGTCATTGGTGGGGATAATGTCGAGAATTTTACGAAGTGGAAAGACTATCGTTGGATCGTGCAACATTGCCCTATTTTCGTGTATCCCCGGTTAGGAATAGACGTGACTGTCGGGCAATTCCCGGGAATGCGGATGATAGATGCTCCTTTGTTTCCCTTGTCCGCGACAGAAATCCGGGAAATGATTATTCAAAAGAAAGATATTACCGGCTTGGTTCCGGATGCGATTTTGTCGCTGGTGAAAGAATTTTACGGGTAGTCTATAAAAATAAGTGAGCTTGTAAATTCAACGTAAAACAAGTTGGCAGAGATATTTTACATCCAATTACGTGCTCACTTATTCACAGAACAATGCTTGTTGGAAATAAAACTCTTGCCAGCTTCAATTCCCGAAAGCCACATAAACAGTTACGTCTTGGCAGGTTTTCTGACTTGCTTCCTTTTCGTCGCCTTCCCATCTATGTACAGACAGTGGCAGTAGAGACTAAAGTTATGAAGCTTACAGCTGCGGGTACAGTTCCCGACTCTCACGGGATTCCCTTGTAATGTTACGACTAACATTAACTCTCCAATACATTCACAAACGTAGGGAAAATAATTGAAAATTGAAAATGGAGAATTGAAAATTATTTCTGAAGGACTTTTTTGGTTTTTGTATAATTATGAAGCGGATTGTATAATTATGCGAGTCATTTAATTTTTATTGTATTGATATATAGTGTGATACGGTAATTTTGCAAGCCGCGAAAACGTTGTAAAAAGTCGAAAACAAGTTGTACTTTTGTGCCGTTAACGAGTGCGATTAATACGTCGAATAATAAATAAATTTAGTATGGGATTTGTAACTAAGGAGAAATTATTCTCTAAAGATTTCTTTATCACCTACGGTTGGTTGTTAGGTGGTTGTTTTGTATTTGCGTTAGGGGCGGTGATGTTTGCCGAGCCTTATGGTTTTGCACCGGGAGGAACTTACGGTTTGTCAATGGTATTCCATCACTTGTGGGGATGGGAAACCGAGATTGCGGCCTTATGCATGGATGTACCCTTGTTGCTTTTGGGGATTTATTTCTTGGGAGGAATGTTCGGGGTAAAAACCATCATTTGCACCTTTGCCATTCCGGCATTCATGCGTCTGATACACTATGTTTACGGGTATGACGCTCTTTTGGAACCGGGCATCGCAGATCGTACGATGTTGAACGAGCAATTGCTTTCTGCCATTTTCGGGGGTATTGTTTACGGTATCGGTATCGGTATGATTTTTAAAGCTCGTGCCACGTCCGGGGGGTCGGATATTATCTCGATGATTTTGAACAAGTATACCCATATTTCTTTGGGTACTTTGGTTATCATCGTGGATTGTACTATCACGCTTTCAACCGTTGTTGCTTTCGGTGATTGGCGATTGCCGATGTACTCTTGGATTATTGTCTTTATCGAGGGTAAAGTAATCGATTTGATAGTGGAAGGAGCTTCCGTTCACAAGACATTGATGATCGTGACGAAAGAAGTCGAAAACGTGAAGAATGTTATCTTGAACGACATCAACCGAGGGGCGACTTTATTACCTGCCATCGGGGCTTACAAGGGTGAACAAAGGGATGTTATTTACACTATTCTGACTCGCCGGGAGATGATGGTTTTGCGTCACAAGATTCGTGAAATCGATCCGGAAGCCTTTATCAACGTGATAGATTCTAAAGAGATATTGGGGAAAGGATTCAAATCGTTAGATGCAGATTAAAAAAAAAGAGCCGAAAGGCTCTTTTTTTAATACATATCCGTGATATCCCAGACGAAAGCCCGGATTCCGTTTTCTTTGTTTACCTCGTCCAGATTCTTGACGTATTTCAGAATCAAGGGAACCATCTCTTCTTCAACAACGGTTAAAGTGGCGGAGTTCATTTCCGGCCATGTATGGCTACCCATTCTGGGCTCGCCATCCGTGGTCCCTGCCCCGTTGACTAACGGCCATTGCGTGAATCCCCGCACTTGCAATTGGTCAAGGATATAAGCGACACGCTCTGTCAAGGCTTGGTTATATGTGATAAATACTGCTTTTTTCATATTGACTATGTTTAATTTTTGATTTTAGATTTACGATTAGCAACCGGACGGGTCTTTTCAAAATCGTAAATCTAAAATCATAAATGTGATTTATTTTTTCTTCGGGAGATCTCTTTCCGCGTCGAAATCACTCATGAACTTGAATTGTTTTCTGAGGTTTTTCTGTTTGTCACGGCTTCCGCTCTTGTCCATGGCCGCGTATACGGCGGGCACGATAATCATGGTGATGATCGTGGAGAAAATCATACCACCGATCACGGCGATACCCATCGGGCGCCATGTTTCAGAACCTTCACCCACGCTCAATGCCATCGGCACCATACCCAGAATAGTCGTCAACGATGTCATCAATACCGGACGCAAACGAGAACGACAAGCTTGGGCGATAGCATCGTACAAGCGGATGCCGCGTTCACGCATCAAGTTGATAAAGTCGATCAGCACGATACCGTTCTTTGTCACGATACCCACCAACATAACGGCTCCCAAGGCGGCAACGATACTCAGTGTCGTGTTCGTGAGCAACAAGGCGAGGATCACACCGGTAAACGCGAACGGGATAGCCAACATGATGATAAACGGCATCTTAAATGACTCAAACTGTGCTGCCATCACGATGTATACCAGCATCAATGACAGTAACAACAACATAACCAAAGAGCCGAACGATTCCTGTTGGTCCTCGAAACTACCTCCGATGTACAAGGTTACGTCTTGCGGAACGTCTTCCAAGTTATTGATAAGCGTTTGTGCCGCTTGCGCTATATCTCCCAATGCTACTCCTGCTGCCGGGGTGATAGATACTTTCAGGATACGCTGTTTACTCTTGCGCTCGATGTTTGGTGGAGAGAAAAACTCCTCAATCGTTCCGAGTTCTTGTAAACGAACCTTTTCTCCTTTACCGTCAATAATAATGATATTCTCGATCTCGGACAAGGTTGAACGATATTTTTCGTCGAAACGTACAATAATATCATATTCCTCACCGTTTTCTTTGTATTTACTATTCCGGTACCCGTAGATGCGGTTACGCAAGTACGAACCGACCTCGGAAGTTGTCAACCCGTGGCGGGCCAGTTTATCTTGATCCAGTACTACGCGGAGTTCCGATTTATCCTCGTCGCGGCTGACCTTGATATCTTCTGCACCGGGGATGGAGCGGGCTTCAGTGGCAATTTTGTGAGCCAGATTGGTCGTCGTGTTAAAATCATGTCCCATGATTTCGATATCGACAGAGTTGCTACTCATCGACCCGCCGCTTGATGTGGTTACAGTGTATTGCAAGATGTCAGGGAATTGTTTCAAGATACCGCGTACTTGGTCGGCAATCTCGAACACGCTGCGTTTACGTTCTTTGATATCTACCGTTCTAATACGCATGTTCAAGATGTTATTACCCGTGCTGTTCATCATCGAAGCGAAAGAAGCTTCTTCTTCGCTACCGTATGAAAGGTTGATCAACGTGACTTCCGGGATGCTATTGCGAATCACCGAGTCTATATCCAACGCCACTTTTTTCGTTATCTCTACGCGTTGACCGGATTGCATTTTTACATACACGTTCATGTAATTCTGGTCATTCTGGGGCATAAAGTCCGTCTTGATAAATTTCATCAGGAACAGGGAGGCTCCGAATAACAAGAACATAGATATGATAGTTACCGATTTGTGAACAAGTACCCAACGGATCAAACGTTCGTACACGTTATCCAATTTCTCTAGCATCCGGGAAACGAAATGATAGAAACTGAATTTTTTGCCGTCCGTCTTTTCTTGAATCTTCATCAATTGAGAACAAAGCATCGGGGTTAACGAGATAGCCGTTACGGTTGAAGTACATACCGTGATACAAACGATCCAACCCAATTGCTTGAACAGGATACCTGTCATACCGCTTACCAGCGTCAACGGGAAGAACACGGCTACGGTAACCAGCGTGGTCACGATTACAGACAACCAAACCTCGTTCGTACCGTATTTTGCCGCTTCACGCGGACGGCTACCGCGGTCGATATGTTTCGTGACGTTTTCCAGTACCACGATGGCGTCGTCCACCACCATACCGATTGCAATAGAGAGGGACGACAGTGAGATGATATTCAATGATTCTCCTGTCGCGAACAAGTAGATAAAGGCAACAATCAAAGAAATCGGGATTGTCAGCGCGATGATAAAAGTAGCACGCCAGCGTCCCAAGAACAGGAACACAACCAAAACCACGAAAATCAAAGCGTACATCAAAGAGTCCTGCAAGTTGTTGATGGACTTAACGATAAAGTCCGAGTTATCCGAGATGATCTGGAATTTGATATCTGTCGGCAACTCTTTCAAGGTTTGCTCGATCTCTTTTTTAGCTTGTTTTGCCACGGCAACGGCATTCGCGTCCGTTTGTTTAGTTACCATCAATACACCACCCCGACCTCTGTTGATGGATTGTTCAAGGGTAATATCTTTCAAGGTATCACGAACGTTTGCCACGTCGCGTAAGTAAATAATCTTGTTGTTTTGGGTTCCCAGTACAATATTCTTGATCTGGTCACTTTCCTCGAATTCTCCTTCCACGCGTAGGGTATAGTCCATGTCACCCATTTTCACGTTACCGGAAGAAATGTCCTTGTTCTCCGCGAGAATCTTACTACCGATCTGTTCCAGCGTCAAGTTATAAGCGTCCAGTTTGTTTGGGTCAAGATCCACGTAAACCACACGTTCCGGGGCTCCGGCAACGATAACGGATGCTACTCCGTCCACGCGGTTCAACCGGGTGATTAACTTATCGTCCAGAATCTTGTCGATACCGGGGTAGGACTCTTCTGCCGTGATAGCGTATATCAAGATAGGCATCATCGACGTGTTGAAACGCATGATCGTGGGGCGGTCGATGTCATCCGGAAGGTTGTTCATCGCTTTATCCACGGCATCCCGCACGTCATTAGATGCTTCGTCAAGGTTTACTTCCCATTCGAACTCCAGTGACACGACGGCCAGGTTATCGTAGGAAGTGGAAGTCATTTCTTTCAAGTCGTCCACCGAGTTCAACTGGTCCTCGAGGATTTTGGCAACGTTCTCTTCAATATCCGCGGCATTCGCACCCGGGTAGGTAGCCATTACCGTGATGTAAGGCGGGTCCATTTTGGGGTACTGGTCCACCGGCAATTGTATATAAGAGGCAATACCCAATACCATGATGGCAAGGAAAACCATTAAGGTAGAAATGGGTTTATTGACCGCTGTATTGTATATACTCATATTTCGAATTTTAAATTTTAGATTTTAAATTTTAGCTCGAGGGTAAATCCGCGATCCAAATGATTTATTTCGTGATAGAAATCGGAGAACCGTCCACCAATCTACCTTGTCCGACAACAACAAGTTCGTCACCCTCGTGAATGTCGTTACTGATCAATTCTACCTGATCCTCGAAACGTCTGCCGAGTTTCACTGCCACGCGTTTTGCCTTACCGTCCTTGTTCAAGAACACGTAGCGGTCGTTAGAACCTTGTAGTTTCAACACGGCGATAGCCGGGGCAACCACGGTTTCCGTGTTACCGATGAAGAAATTGATAGTTCCGTACATACCCGGTCTTAACGCTTCGTCACTATTCGGTATTTTGACCTCAACGGTGAACGTTCTGGAAGCCGGGTCGATGCTCGGGTAAACAATGCTTACCGTACCCTCGAACACACGGTCGGGATAAATATTGCTCTTCAATTGAACTTTCGTTCCGGGTTTCACGGTTAGGTAATATTGCTCGGACAAATTCACGTATGCCTTTACCGGGTTGATTTTCTCGATAGCGATGACAGAAGGCTTCGTCGCTCCACCGAACGAACCGCCGGTGTAAAGTTCCTTGTCCTCGAAATATTTCCCGGTAACGATACCGTCAAAAGGAGCCTCCATGCGCGTGTTCTCTTTCAAGAATGCCACGTTTGATTTTGCCACCTCGTATTGGGTTACGGCTGCATCATAAGCCTGTTTGGAAATACTTCCCGTTTTATTCAACTGAACGGCACGATTGTATTCCGTTTCCAAGTTTTTCAATTGAACTTCGGCTTGGATAAGGTTTGTTTTATCCATTTCGACCAACAGTTGTCCTTTCTTGATCCGGTCGCCTACTTCAACGTAAATCTTTTCAATTCTTCCCGTGGCTGCCGGGGCATAGAAAACCTGTTTGTCGGCTTCCAAGTTGGCGGCGTAATCCAAGGTTTTGGCTATATCCGTTCTTTCCAGTTTTTGCACCTTCACGGGAATAGCTTCGTCAACGTCTTTTTGTGACGCTTTATCTTTGTTACCGGAGCAACCGGCAAGCATAGCTAACGCTATTGTCGATAGAATAAGATTCTTTACCATTGTATTTCTTTTTTGTTTTTATTATTCAAAGTTGTTTATCGCGGAAGTTGGTTATACAATTTTTCCAGACTTACCTGTGCTTGCAACAACGTGAGAACGGCCTCCGTGTAATTTGTTTCTGCCTGCAGGTAGTTCGTGTTTGCTTGAGTCAGATCCAAACTGGATACAGCCCCTTGTTCGTATTTCCTCTGGTAGTTCTGCAATACCCGCGTGGCAACGTCGATATTCTCTTTTTGCAAACTGTAATTCTCCATGGCATTTTTCAAGTTGAATTTCAATTGCTCGTCCTGCACGTTCAACTGGTCTTCCAACAGGCTCTTCTGCAAGTAAGTTTGCTCCAGCGTGATTTTAGCTTGTTTTACTTTGGAGTCGCGCTGCATACCCGAGAAGATCGGGATATTCATGGTCAAGCCTGCCGTGTGCTTCGGGCTCATGTCCAGAGCCGGTTTCAAAATCTTGTAATTGAAATTGTACGAACCGGCGATCGTGGGAGCGTAACTCCATTTCTCGATGCCCAGCAACTTCTTGTTCAACTCGGTTTGCGTGTTGATCAACTGATAGCTCACGTTGTTGTTGATATCGAATTTTTCCAAGTACAGACGGCTGGATTTGTCGTTATCGAGGAACACTTCCAACCCGTCCGAAAGTTTAACCGGGGCCCCGGCTTCCAATCCGAGTTGCAGGCGCAACAGGTTGTAGTTCACCGCTACGGTTCTTTCCATTGACAGCATGCTGTTTTTCAGCTGTCCCACGTTGATACGGATTTGGTCTACATCGGTGATTTCAACCGTTCCGGCGTTATACATGTTTTCCGTGTGCTTGTAAATCTCGTTCATATTCTCCAGGTTCTGGCGCAGGATTTCCAACATCCGTTCCGTCACGAGTACCGTGTAATATGAATTATAGATATTCTCGACGATATCCAGTTCCGATGATTCAACTTCTTGTTCCGTCATTCTCACGGCAATCTTACTGGTCTGCATTCCCAGTATCCATTCACCACTGAACAACAATTGTTGCAGGCTGACTCCGAGATTCGACTGGTCTTTCATTTTGATAGTTTGTCCGCCAAAGTCCATCTTGTACCCGAAATTCGTGGTGTACGTCATTGTACCGTTAATCTGTGGCAATCCCTGTGATACGGATTCCCGAACCTTTTGGCGGTACAGCTCGATGTTCATCTGCGAGGCCTGTAATTCTTTGTTGTGCTTGATGGCAAACTCTACTGCTTGTTGCAGCGAGATCGTTTGCGGTGCTTCTTGTGCGTGAAGCATCCAAGGCACGATAAGCATTAGTAGGAAGAGTGTCATTCCTTTTTTCATAGATTATAGTTTTTAATTATTTATATTTTCCGGGAAATTCTCACGCGTTTTTTCTCTCAATACAAATCTCATACCAAAAAAAACTTCGGTAGGATAAATTTACTTCTCTTTCACTTGTTTTGACTCATTTTTTAATCGTTCATACTCTTTTATACCTTTTTCCGTGGATATAGCGTAAACAAAATTGATAAAAATCGTCGTGATGATTACCGAAAGAGGGTATTCGAGCTTACCGACGATATCCGGGTCCCTCAAAAAGTGTAACTGTTTGCCTAGCAAATACAATTGCAACTCCTTGTCGATATCCTCCCTGAAATACTTCTTTTTCATTCCGTCATCCAGCAGGGAGACCAGAAATTGTTTCGTCACGTTCTCTTCCTTCTCGGCTATTCTTTGGTACACGGCGGGGTGGTATTTTCTCATGTCGAAATAATTGGCGGGCAATCGGCTGCCCAAGTCACTTTCCATGAAATCCCGTATCCGGCTGATCACTTCGATCGGGTTCAAGTTTTCCAACTCTTTCACCTCGACACTTTTTATTCTTTCCCGTCTCCTGTATAGCATCACTTGCTCTACCACGTCGTCTTTATTGGCAAATTGTTGATAGAGCGTTTTCTTCGAAATTTTCAAATGGTTCGCTATATCATCCATGGAGGTACTTCTCAGCCCGAATCTTAGGAAAAGATCCGAGATGGCCACTAAAAGCTCCTCTTTCTGATTCATATTCTCATCCATAGGTGATCTATTTAATTGTTGTACACGGAAACGATGTAACCTCAAAACGTTTCCGCATGCAAAAGTATACAAATATCGTTCCACTAATACTACAAACATGTTAAAGTATTGTTAAAACGCTTGGGCGGCGTAACTTTTCAGAGATTTTAATACTAATACATCATTTTCAATTTTCAATTTTCAATTTTCAATTCCATAATACCTATCTTTGTCGTATGATTGATCAGGCTACAATACAGAAAATCTTTGACGCGGCGGATATATACGAGGTGGTTTCTGACTTCGTGAGCTTGAAAAAGCGGGGAGTCAATTACTTGGGATTATGTCCGTTCCACAACGAGAAGACGGGTTCGTTTACCGTTTCCCCGGCAAAAGGCATATATAAATGCTTCGGTTGCGGGAAGGGGGGGAATGCCGTGAATTTCATTATGGAGCACGAGCAGATGTCTTACGTCGAGGCGTTGAAATATTTGGCCGAGAAATATCATATTCCCGTCGAGGAAAAAGAGCTTACCCCCGAACAGCGGCGGGAACAGACCGAGCGCGAAAGTATGCTTATCGTGTCCGCTTACGCCAACGAGTATTTCCAGTATCAGCTTTGGAACACTGACGAGGGGCGTTCCGTCGGCTTGGGTTATCTCCGCCAGCGGGGTATCAGCGACGAGATGATCCGTAAATTCGGTTTGGGGTATAATCCCGAGGCGTGGGGTGCTTTCACCAAAGCGGCACAGGAAAAAGGATACAAGCAGGAATTTCTCGTGAAAACGGGACTCACTATCGAGAACGACCGGGGACTTTTCGACCGTTTCCGTGCCCGCGTGATGTTCCCCGTGCAGGACCTTGCGGGGAAGGTTATCGCTTTCGGCGGGCGTACCATGACTACCGACAAGAAGATATCGAAATACCTCAATTCCCCCGAATCCGAGATATACCACAAGAGTAAAACCCTCTACGGTATCTTTTTCGCGAAGAAGTCGATCGTGCAACAAGACCGTTGTATTCTGGTGGAGGGATACACTGACGTCATCTCCTTTCATGCCAAGGGTATCGAGAACGTGGTGGCTTCTTCCGGTACCTCGCTCACGATCGAGCAGATACGTCTGATTCGCCGTCTGACACCTAACGTCACGATCATTTACGACGGGGATGCTGCCGGAATCAAGGCATCTCTCCGGGGTATCGACCTCGTGCTTGAGGAAGGGTTGAACGTGCGGGTATTGTTACTCCCGGACGGCGAAGACCCCGATTCATTTGCCCGGAGTCACACGCCGCGTGACTTGGCAGACTTTATCGCTAACAATGAAACGGACTTTATCAACTTCAAAACGAAGCTGCTTTTAGGCTCTGCCGGGGATGATCCCGTGGAACGGGCACGCCTGATTACCGACATCGTGCGAAGTATTGCCAAGATACCCGATAACATCGTGCGTTCGGTCTACGTGCGGGAAACCGCCCACCAGTTGGACGTCGAGGAACGGGTGCTTTACACGGAGATCGCCAAAGTACGTTTAAAAAACGAGGAACAACCTGTTAAAAACTCCGCTTCAGCTGTCCCCGAAATACAGGTTACGACTACTCCCGTGCGGGGTGCCACTCCCTGTGATTTGGAGGAAAGTGTACTCGTTCGTTACTTGCTGTTGTTCGGCAACAACGAATTATACGAGGAGGAACACAACGGTTTCATGCGTAGTGTTTCCGTGGGAGAATTTATCGTTCGCGAATTGGCTGAAGATGATCTGGAACTATTGAATCCCCTGTTTCGTGTCATTCAGACCGAATACCAACAGCAATACGAGTCGCCTTCCTTTATTCCGGCTCGTTATTTCATCGCCCACCCGGATATCAAGATTAGCACCGTCGCTGCCAACATTTTAAGCGAGCCCTACGAGTTGAGTAAAATCTGGTACAAGATGGATAATTACGTCGAAACCGAGCAAATGAAGCTTGCCGAGCTTCTCCCGAAAATTCTGGATAACTACAAGATGCGTCGGGTGGAAATGCTCTCCCGTGACATCGACAATCGTATCCTCGAATCGCAAAATAACCCCGATCCCCAACAGATCATGGAGCTTCTCCGCCGCAAAAATGCCATCAACACCATCCGCCGCAAGTTGAACGAGAAACTCGGGCGCACCGGGATTCATTGATTCGCCTGCGGCGAGTTGCAAGTTACAGGTTGCATTTGCCTTCGGCAAGTTGCAGGTTGCTTTTCCTGCATCAGGGGTGGTATTCCAGCTCCTCCTCTGTTTATAGAGGAGGTGGCACGAAGTGCCGGAGGAGTTTCTTTAAATTTCGAGTTAAAAATAGCATTGGCAAACGTGTGGAATCTAAAATCAAGGCATGGTGTAATACTCTTCATTACCATGGTGAATTTCGGTGCAATTCCATATGAATTCCGCTTCACTTCCGTGTAAAACGCTATTAGTTCCCTATTAAAACGCTATTAAAACCCTATACAACAATAGCGTTTTAATAGGGAATTAATAGCTTATAAATAACTTTTCAAGTACTACTGCACCGGAAGTGATGTGGTATTCCTCCTGAATTCATGTAGGTTTAGGGTAGCAATACATCTTAAACACTCATGGTGTCGGTGTATAATTGGGGATATTACTGCTCTAGGGAGAGGAGAATGTATCCTCCGTCCCGACATTCGATTTGCAACGTGGGATCTGCATTCAAGTACAATCGTACCCGGCTGGCATATTTTTTTAGTTCGGATTCTTTGTTGGCGCTTGCTTTACCCCATATCCCTTGAATAAGAAAGTCTTTATCGGCGATTTCGTGATTTTTGACGCACAGCAAGTGCAGGAAGCGACCGTCCACCCTTGGCATTTGCCTCCTCTCGCTCCGAATGGTTATCACACGAGTCGTACTGTTGTAAGTGGTGTAGCGAGAAAGTTGATATAAGTTCGGGCTGTTTAGTTTCTTCACGATCCTTTCCCGAAGGCGGTTGAGATGTTTTACTAACATTTCGGGCTCTTTATCTTTGCCGAAAAATTCGTCGGCACCGGCGTCAAGGACAGCGATCTCGTTTTCCTGTTTGGCGTGCGAGGTGTAGATGATAATGTGAGTCCCGGGGTCTTTTTCACGGATAAGCCGGGTGAGTTCCAAGCCGTCTATTTCAGGCATATCAAGGTCTAAGAGCAGGATGTCCGGCTTCTCTTTTTTATAGGCTTCCCATGCTTTCTTCCCGTCGGGGGCGATCTCAACGAAATAATCGTGCAGTTCGAGGATTGCCCGGGTTAAATCGGCTCCTTCCTTATCATTTTCCGCGTATAAGACTTTGATTTGCGCTTTGTTTTCCATCTTGTCAGTGATTTTTCTTTTTGATAGTTTTCGGCAATGTAATGATAATTGTTGTCCCTTCTCCTAAGGTGCTTTCTATATTGATTTTACCCCGGTGAGCTTTAATAATCTGCCGGACGTAGTACAGGCCTTGCCCGTGTCCCTTGATTTTTTTGTTCTCTTGATGGTCTCCCCGGTGATAACGCTCAAATATGTGTTTCAAGGCTTCGGGGCTAATTCCCAGTCCGTTGTCTTTTATTTCTATTCGCACGTGTTTATCACCCGAGTCGCTACAGGTGATAATAATTTCCGTTTGTTCCTTTGAGTATTTCAAAGAATTGTCAATGAGGTTTTGGAAAACGGCATGCAGGAAGTTTGGATCTCCGGTAATCATCTTGTCGGACACGAGGAAGCGGGAGCGGATGTGGAATCCCTTACCTTCTTCCATGCTCCATCGGTCGGGCTGGGCTAACGTTTCAAGCATCTCCTGTAAGTTGAATTCTTTCGGGTTCAATCGTAAGCCGTGTGCGTCAGTAGATTGGAGCAACATTCTGTTAATGGAACGCAACATTTCTTTTGATTCCCGTTCTCGTTGTTCGATGATTTTTGCTTGTGCTTCTCCTTGCAGATGGCGTAGGAGGTAATTCGCTTTGATCTGATTCTCCACGGGACGTTTCAAGTCGTGAACGATGTGATGGATATATTGCTCTTGGTTTTCCCGGCTTCTTTTCTCGTCGCGGAAACTGAGGTAAAGGTTGATGATACAGAGAATGAGTATCGTGGTGATTAAAATAATGATTGTAATTTGCCAACTTGCGGCTTGCAAAAAGAGAGTGACAGGATAATGATACGTGGCAAATAGTGTATCTTTAGAGATAAAACCGAGCGGGACGCTGTATTCAAAAGAAGATGGAAGCTGTTTGACTTGTTTGGGATAGGCATCTTTTATTTTGCCTGTACTGTCTTGTATAAAAAATTGTATAGCAGAATTTTGAATAGAGGAGGAGGCTTGTTTTGCTTGTAAATATTGATAGAAATTACTTAAAGTCCATGATTCGGGATCTTTGAGGTCATAAACAGCCCGTGTTCTTATTTCCGAGATATTATCTCTTGAGTCTAGTTGGTATCGAGAGATATTTCCCTCTTTGAGATAGCTTAAAATATTATTTTTTGCATCGAAACTAAGTATATTTCCTGTTTTTTCCACGTTTGTAGACTTTGCATTGAATTCGTCTATAGTATTCCTAATTTGGGCGTTTTGCTCGTGTGTGTAAATACTTTTCTTTTGTTTGTACAGAGTCTGGAAATGCAGGAGTTGTTCACATAGGACAATAACTCCTGCAAAAATTGTTATATACCAAATATATTGTAGACGCAAATTCATCTAAATCATTTATTGTTTCAAATTTACAAAACTCGCAACATCCACGCAACCTTTTTGTTCGTTTTTTTATTCAAAAAGAAACATTTTTGCAATAAACCAAAATAATTTGTGTTATGAGAAAAAAATGGTTAAAAATCGGAGTTTTTGTAATACTGTTGTCGTGGATGATGATGAACTTGAATATGGGTATTAATACGCGAAAGGGAGAATCGTCCTTGAAAATGACGAATTTGGAAGCTCTTGCCGCTCCTGAATCCGGGGGTGGGAATCCATATTACCCTTGTGTTAAAGCGAAAGGCTTTTGTCTTTTGGGTGGTCTTGATATTGAGGGAATAACATTGATACTGGAATGAAACAAGTGTTATTGAATGTGCTACTCGGAAGTATCTTGCTCGGGTGCTCCGATCGTTACACGGGTGACGATAGCATAGATTCGGTAAAGAGCGAAAGGACAACCGTGGTGCGATTGGCAGATTTATTCCGAAGCGGGATAAATGATATGAATGGGTTTGTCAAGAGAGGGAATAAATTAGTAGTGGGGACAACCTATACTTCGGAAGGGGTTGGGCGTTCTCTTGATTTGGAGCATCCGGAGCGGAGGGATGTTGGTGCGAGAAGTTCTGTGGCTTCGAAGCGTGTGCGTTCGTTGAGTTCTTTCAATTCATTTGACGGTTCCAGCGTGACGGCTTTGGATTTCGAAAAAGGGGAATTGATAGAAAGTCCGGTTGCCCCGCTTTCACGAGGTGGAAGTCAAGAGGTCGTTATTCAATTGCCTAAGGGGAAACAACATCTTGTTGCGGTGAAAGCGAAGAATTTCGTGATTTCCACGGGACTTTATGAAGAGGGACGCTATTTGTTTTATTCTTTAGCGGACGGTTCGGCACGCTATTTTCTCTCTTATCCTGAAACCCCGGGGTTCTCGGATTTGCGGGAAAAAACGAAAGCAATACTTTATGCCAGTAGTGTTTTACGTGTTAGTCCCGACCAGTCCGCTTTCGTGTGTGCCGATATGTATAGCGGTGCGATTGATTTTTGCCGTATAGTGGCGGGTTCTATCGAACGGGTAAAAACGGTTCGCTTGCACTACCCGAGTGTGCAGATCACGGAAGTTCCTTCTTCCCGGGTGGCATACACTCAAGATAATCGTTTCGGGTTCATAGATATTGCCGTAACGGGGGACAGGGTGTACGCTCTCTATTCCGGGAAAACTTATCGGGTAGACCGTGGACGGGCTTTCGAGTGTCAGACATTGCTCGTGTATGATTGGGAGGGGAATTTGGTGAAATCCTGTTTGTTTGATACACCTTTGGTAAATATAAATTTTGATTTGGAGGATCAAAATATTTATGGTGTGACGGTTGATGGGACTTTGGTAAAAGTAGGATGTTTATAAAATGAGGATATATGTTTGCACTTAAAAATGTACCGTTATACTTTATCTTGCTACTTGTTCCCGTGCTATTTCACGTGGACCGTTCTTTGCCGGGTATTACGGCAGGGTTCGCGGGTATGTTGTTGTTGCTCGTCTGTTTGGTCGTGTTTCCCGGGAGCAGGAGGTGTCGTTTTAATTTGTTAGATTTGTTTTTCTTGTTGTTCGTGACGTGGTACACGGGGCGAACGGTTGGGATTGGTTCTTCTATATTTGCCTGGAAGTTGCTGTTAGGTGGTGCGGCGATCATGTTGTATGTTTATGTTCGAAACACGGGAGTGAGGGTGTATTATTTTGACGTGTTGTTTGTTGCCGGAATTTTTCAGGCGATGTGGTTTTGGACTCAATTGCGAGGCTGGCTGCCGTCGTATCATTATTTGTACCCGGGAACGGGAGGGTTTATGAATCCCGCTATATTGGCTGTTTTTCTTGCAATCGCTTGTTTAGCCGGTTTGGTCGGTTTTTATCGAAGGGAAAAGTTTTATTTGCGCTGTTTGCGGGGAATAGGGATCGTGTTACTATTGATTACCTTGGGATTCTTGGGTTCCCGTGCGGCGTGGGTAGGATTGGGTATTGGAATTTTATGGATCGTGTTGACGGGGAGAGAATGGGGTGTTGCTCGGTTCTTTGGAAATATCCGTGAAAAGTATCGTATCGGGAAATATATTTTCTTGCTGTTTGCGATAGTTGTTCCCGTGAGTATAATATATGTTCTTTATCTGGTGCATCCGGCGTCGGTGCAAGGGCGTTTCTTGATTTGGCGGGTTGCCGGTACGATGTTTCGTGATGCGCCTTGGTTTGGTTGCGGTTCTTTTTCTGCCGCCTACATGCCTGCGCAGGGAGCGTGGTTCGAGATGCATCCCGATTCCCCTTTCGTGTCGGTGGCGGGAAACAACGAGTACGCTTTTAATGAATTTTTGCGGGTGGCTTGTGAAACAGGGATCGTGGGTTTGTTGCTTTTCGTGGGGGTGGTCGTGATGGGATTGTATTTCGCCGCGAAAGGGAATCGAGTTTCTCGTTTTGCCGGGGGTGTTTTGGTTGTGATTTTGGGATTCGGGCTGTTTAGTTATCCTCTCTCTGTCGAGCTCGTGAGTGCTGTTGCCATTATTTCGCTGGCAATTGTTGCCCGTGATGCCCGTCACGCCAGGGAATGGATTGTTGACTTGGACACGAGTTTTGCTTTTATATTGAGAATAGCGGTTGTTTTATTCTTGTTTGTCTTGTCTATCGAGTATTATCACGAGAAGAAAGCGGATATTCTTTTGACAGAAGCCCGGGAGGTTTCTTCCCGGATGAAGACGAGTGAACTGAAGGTGTGTTACGAGCGTTTGGGGGGTAATCCCGATTTTGTTTTACGTTACGGGAGGACTTTGTACACGAGAGGGGATTTGCTTAACGCGCAGCCCGTACTTGAGAAGGGATTGAGCTTACGTCCCACCTCTGAATTGGCGAGTGATTTGGGGAAATGTTATTTCTATCAGGGGCGATGGAAGGAGGCGGAGCAGAAATACCGTCTCGCGGCGAATATGATACCTAATTATATAGTGCCTCATCATCTCTTGTTCAAGTTGTATCGGTTGAAGGGGAAGCCGGGGGAAGCAGGGCGGGAAGCGAGGCAGATGTTGACGATTCCCGTGAAAGTGGTGAATTCCTCCGTGATACGGGCACGAGGAGAAGCGAGAGCATTTTTGGAGGAAAATGGAGAGCAGTCATGACGCTAAATAAAAGAGAGTTTTAACTTGTTTAGAAACCATTAAAAAAAAGTGATTATGAGAAAAACGAAGTTTTGGATTTTGGGAATAATCTTGGCTTTGATTTATTCCTGTTCAGATGATTTCGAGGGACAGCGTTCCCAAGAGATTGACGTGTCAGAAGCACGAGCTTATTTCGAGAAGAACGCTACGGATTTGGCCCCGCTTACTTTCAAGAATCCTCTCTCGAGAGCTTCTAGTTTTGTTGTGCCGGAGTTGATTCCGGAGTGGGATGAGGCAATAGAGTCCGAGAACGAGGATTATTTTATCACGGAAGTTCCTCTTAATTCCCCGTCGAAGGTGGTGTGCGTGGAAAGTATCGCTAAAGATAATGAATTTCTTGAGGAAGAGAAGGTGATATGTTGCCAACGTCGTTTGGTCATTGCTCGACAGAAAGACAAGAATGAAACAGATATGTTTATAGCGACGTTACTTCCGGACAACGAGGTCGTTGGGGGAGAGAATGCCTCCTTTACAGGGAGAGTGTTTTATTCTGAATTGAATGGTGATTTTAGAAAAGCGGTTGAGTATAAGAATGGACAAGTTTGTGATACATTGTTGATTACCAAAGGATATGGTTTTGCTATTCATACGCAGAAAGGGACACCATTAGATTATTCAATGCTTGCATTTCAAGAGGGAACCACGTCACGTTCTGCGACGTATTCAAGTAGTGAAAGCGGCGGCGGAGGTTGGTGGCCCGGCTCGGGTGGTGGTGGCGGTCCTATCGGCGGCGGCGGAACCGGAGGAGGAAACACGGGTGGTGGAAGTACTGGAGGTGGTACAGGTAGTGGCGGATATGATCAGGATTATATGCGAGGACGTGAACTTGTTGATGAAATGATGGAGAATTTAAGGACTCGTAATGTCTATGCTTATCATACAAAAGATGTGAATGTGTTAGAAGCTGCAGCGAATGTAACAAGTATTGGTCTTACAGTGCCAGGGATAATAACTTCTTGTTATAAATTTATGCAAGGAGTAGATTTGGATAAGGTTGCTCTAAGGTTTGGTAAAGCTATAAGTGGGCTTGGCTTGGCAGTTGGTCTCTATCAAACTTATGTAGCTTTTTCAGAGAAAAAGTATGATGCAGAAATGGTTATGACTGTAGTTTCAACAGTATGTAGTGCTCTTGCTCTTGTTTTTACGGGATGGCCAGTTGTAATTTTTGGTATAGCAGGTTGTGTTGTGGGATGTATTTCTTCTACGATGTCTTTAGCCCTACTTCATCCATTGTTAATTGAAGTACCCATGGATGATGGAGGACGTATTTATGTGTTCATTCCTGCAAATACTTCGTCATTAGCTTGAAATTGAATTTTAGAGAATAATCTTTCTGACTTTTATAAATCAAGGATATTAATTATTATCTTTATACTAAAAAGTCAGAAAGATTTAAATGAATAATATAGTATGAGAATATTTCGTCGTCCATTTAGCAAATCTAATACCATCTTTGAAGTTAAATTTTTTACTGTAATTTTTGTTTTATTGGGACTTGTTGTTTTGCCTAATACTGAATTTACAATACTAGGCTTTCTGTTTTTAGTTGTAGTTTGCTTTTGCGTGATGCATATTTTTATATCACAATTATACTATATTATTTTAACCGATACGACATTAATTATACAAAATAGGGTTTATTCATTCTGGAGGAAAGAAGTGCGATATATAGATATTGCAAAAGTAAGAATAAAGTGGCACGGGGATAAATCGTATCCATACATGAAAATAATCACAAGAAAGCCTTCTGGGATATCATGGCGCTACACGATAGACCTCGTTGATCCTCAAGATTACGAGGCTATAGTAAAGGATATCGAGGCAAAAGGAGTTACGGTGGAAACCCAAGGGATAGATGTCTATGCCCGTATTTTTAAAGATGAAGATAAATCTAAATGAGGAATGAATTGTTATGAAAATATTTCGTCGTTCTTTTTGGAAATCGGAAGAAATTCGAGCATCGAAATGGGGTTTTGTTTTTATTTTGTTATTAGGTTTTCCTATTTTTTATTCAATGGGTTATCCATGGGAAATGTGCATGGGGGTTATTTTCGTGTTGATATTTTTATTGTGCTTTCATCCATACTCTTTTTTTTACGTAATATTATATGATGATAGGCTAGTTGTTCAAAATGGAGTCTTCTTTTTTTGGAAAGGCGAGTATTTTTATGAAGATATTGTGAAAGTAACGCTCGTGTGGTTGGGTGGGATGTCAAATCATTACATTCAGGTTTTCACGGGAAAAGGGAAATCTAGGCGTTATTTTATCGATTTAGTAGCCCCGAGTGATTATCAAGAGATTGTAAATATAGTTCGGGGTAAGGGAATTTTGGTAGAAACAGTCCATCTTGATGAGTGGGTAAAATAGAAGTTGGGTTATGAAGATATTTCGTCGTCCCTTCAAGAAATCGGGTACAGCATTTGATATTAAATTTGCCTTGATAACATTTGTTTTGTTGTGGGGATTTGCAGCCTATACTGTTGGATTTACTATTCGAGGCATATTAGCCTCGATTGTATTCGTGTTTATATTAGTACAACTTTATATCTCAAGGCTTTACTATGTTATCTTGCGGGATGATAAGTTGATAGTGCAAAATGGAGTTTATTCATTCTGGAGGAAAGAGGTACGATATGTCGATATTGTAAAAGTGAAAATAAAGTGGTGGCAAGATCGAACGTATCCATACATGAAAATAATCACGAGAAAGTCTTCTGGAATATCATGGCGTTACACGATAGATCTCGTTGATCCTCAAGATTACAAGGCTTTAGTTGAAGCAATCGAGGCTAAAGGTGTCACGGTGGAAATGAAAGGGATTGAGAGGAATCTCTCTTGAAAAAAAATTTGTTATATGAAGGTATTTCGTCAATCATTTTGGAAAACAACAATTGGATTTCCTTTTGCTGTAGGTTCTGTTTTTTCACTTTTAGTGATAATACCTGATGGAATTGCAGAAGGTTTTTCGTGTTCGAGAATGGTGAAAATGTTGTTTATAGTTTATTCATTTCCTTTTTGCATGGCATTGTACATGGGGTTTTGTGTCGTTTTGTTTGATGATGTTTTGTTCATTAAAAATACTATTTTCCCATTTTGGAAAAAGAAAGTGTATTTCAAGGATATAACGAGAGTAAATATTGTTGATTATGGAGGGAATGCGATACCTTATATACAAATCACAACCTATGAAGCTAAACTGGCTTGGCGTTATTATTTGGATCGTGTAAATCGTAAAGATTTACCAGAGTTAGTTGCTATTTTAAGGGAAAAAGGTATAGATGTTAGGGAAAAAGGAGGTGTTTAAGGTTACCCGAAAAATATTTTCCGGGCAACCTCGTGTTTTACCAGAATCGAATCTTGCCTTTTTCGTAAGTAAATATTCTTTCCTCGATGCCCGTTGTATGGTTATGGAGCCAAAGTAATGCACCTTGGGGTACGTTGTCATACTTAAGATAATAATCTTTGGCAATTTGTCGCCCTAGTGACTGCCAATTTTTTGAATCGTGGTAAAAAAGTTCATATTCGTTTCCTAAATATATTCCGTTACCATCACTTTGCGGGATACATATGATTTTGGATATTTTGACCGGGGTTTTGAAATCAATAACGATGTTATTGTTTTTTTCGAGATAGATATTGGTCAAAGGGTCATCATCAAAAACTGCTTTATATATAGTATCGATTTCTCCTTTTAACCTTTCCCCTGAAGAATCGATGAATGATAATTCTGCAAAACTCGTTGCTTGGGGATGTGAGATACGCCAGTATCTGTATTTCTTGTGGGTTTTTACTTTTTCTTGGGCATGGGTTATCGCAGAAGTTTCCAATTGATGCAGGATGGTATCTTTGTCTAGAAAATCAGGAAGATTGGAAGCTTCAACGATGATTTTTTCAATTTTTAGATTGTAATAATGTAAAGTTCCATTAAACGGATATTTCCTTTTAATAAGCAATGTTTGGCGATGACAAGTGTCCGGAATAAGATATTTGATTTCTCCTTTAAGGTTTAATATGAATGGATAATTTATTGGTTGCATTTTCTTTTTGGAGTAATAAATAGGTAAATAGACGAGATTTTTCCCCATGTTTTTGAATTTGATTTTGGAGTCCTCTATATTTGCGATAGCAATGGGATTCCAAATAAGATTATTAAATACACATAAGTAGGCATGCGGAGAGAGTTTTTGTTTTTTTACTTTTGAGTCAATGGAAACATCTGTCGTATATAGGTATTGTTCGCTAATATCTTCTAGAAAGGGATCTAGGAAAAATGATGGAATGTATTCATCTTTATCAACTTTGGGAATGTTGTGGCGAGAATACGTTTTTCTGAATATCTTGGCTGCTTTACGTTCCATCGCTCCTCTCACCTCTGTATCCCTGTTTTCGGAAGAAATAATTGTATTCCAATAGTGGTAACCATTTCGGTTGGCGTAATGAGGAATAAAATCGATGGTGGCAGGGAGGCTTGAAACTCGTGACCTAAAATTGTCTTTTAAAGCAATATGATGGCAGTCAGAATAAATATTGTAATTGAATAATGTAGATATAGACTGGTATCCTATATTAGTTTGAGATTCGGAGAGTGTTAGGTTCGTTCCGATTTTTGATATACTGTACATGGTATTATCTTTAAAGGCAAGTTCTTTTAGAGCTTTAGGAGAAATATGCAGAGAATCACGCCACAAATCCAGTCGTTCGTTTTCGAAGCGATAGGGTAGAATGTATTCTAGGAACATGTCGAAAGGAATGTCTTCGAGCCACGTGTATTTGTATAAATGTTCGAAGGATAGATCGATGTGACGGATGAGAAAATCTGCTTTGATATGTTTCACGTCTTCTTCTTTGTGAGAGGCCTTACGTATCTGGTCGATTTGGCTTAACGAGATATCAAGTGTTTTTTTGGCAAAGTAGGAGCCAATGGTGTCGGCGTCTATCTTTGCCCGGTATTCGTTGATAAGGTCGCCTTCTAGCGTGTAATGCCCGGGCATGTTGGCGATGAGGAATTCGGCGGCTTGTAGTTTCAAGGAATCGGCGGGGTTAAGCGAGTAGTGGTCAAGGACTTTCTCGAGTTCGCTTCTATTTTCGCCTGCTAGTTGTAAGGCTGTTTCTAATGCCTCGTTGCGGGTTTGGCAAGAGAGAGTGGCTAGAAAAATGATGTAGATATATTTTAGTTTCATGGTATAAATCGTTTTACCGCGAAGTAAATAATTGTAGGGTAATATTTCGAGAAAAAAGGTTGCGTGAAGGTTGCGAGTTACGTTTGTTATTGTACATATTCGGGGGATACACAATTTGTAAAGATGGGACTGTCTAACAATAAAATGTTGGCAGTCCTCTTTTTTTCTTTTCCTATAT